>JAMONQ010000096.1 GCA_027065635.1 Campylobacterales bacterium
TGCGTTCGGTCTTTTCATGGGATACCTCGGCGGCATGGCCTTTATAAACGGTGAAAAGATGCTGACAAGAGATCTTGAGAGTTATGTAGACGAGATTGCGGAAAATATCTACCGCGCATTGAAAAGTGATGACGCCAAAGCCTAAGGTACTCTGGCTTCAGGGAATCACATGCAACGGCAATAGCCACTCCTTCATGAACGCGTCCGATTTGAATCGGCTGCTCGAGGACTTCGATTTTGTTCATCACCCGGTATTTCCTACCCCCTTTTCGATCGAGTCGGTCGCTTTGAAAAGGGTGGATGCGGATATACTGGTCATAGAGGGAGCCTTGAGAGAAAAAGGCTTCATGCGTGCCGGTGTCGAAGTGTATGAGATCGCCAGGCACTATGCAAAAAGAGCGAACCGTATCATCTGTGTAGGAAACTGCGCATCGTTTGGCGGCATTTTCAAAGAGTCCGATCCCGGAAAGATAACCGGAGCGCTCTTTGAAGGTGAGCGGAAGAGGGGTTTGCTTGAAGAGTTCGCGCACAAAACGATAAATCTGCCGGGCTGTCCTGTTCATCCGCAATGGCTCTCGTACACCCTCCGTATGATAAAGAACCATAGAAATATCAGACTCGACAATCTCTTCAGGCCGGTCGAACTCTACGGCTATACTGTACACGAAGGGTGTCTTCGCAACGAATACTTCGAGTGGAAGGTCGATGCCGACTCCTACGGTCACAAAGAGGGTTGTCTCTTTTACAAACAGGGTTGCCAGGGACCCTTTACACACGGAAGCTGCAATAGAATTTTATGGAACGAGGTAAGCTCCAAAACGCGTGCCGGTATGCCCTGTATAGGGTGTACAGAGCCGGATTTTCCCTCTGGAAGGCTGTTCGAGACAAAAACTTTGATGTCGATTCCGGCGAGACTGCCGCTCGGTGTACCGAAACGTGCGTACCTCACTCTTGTCGGAGTGGCCAAGGCGTTCAGCATACCGCGTCTCGAGAAGAGGAAGTTCGATGAAGATTGAGAGACTCGTCGAGCGAATCGAGGGAGAAGCCACGCTTGTACTCGATACGAGCGGGGATGGATCGATCCGCTTTGCGGAGATCGTATTTCCCCATTTTCGGGGTATGGAGAGGATACTGGAGCGCAAAGAGGCACTCGATGCCCTGGCCATTACGCCGCGTGTATGCGGGATATGCGGTCATGCCCACCTGATAGCTACCGTAAAGGCCATGGAGTCTTGTTACGAAAATGCCGGGTACAGACTTGAAGTTTCGCCAAAAGCTCATGCGATACGAAATCTGACGCTTGCACTCGAGATAGTACAAAACCATTTCAAATGGTTCTATCTGACTCTGCTGCCCTCCGTTCCCGGTTTCGAAAAAACTGATGACTCCTCTATACTGATTGTTCACAAAGCCGCTTCACTGTGTGCAAAAGCGATCGCGCATCTTGCCGGACAGTGGCCCCATACCTCATATGCGATTCCGGGCGGTGTCATGTGCGATCCTACAAATCTGGAACTGCTTCAGGTAGAGTCGATTCTTCACTCTTTGGGCGGAATCTTCGAGACGAAACTTTTGAAAATGCCTCTCGAGGAGAGTGTTCATATGGCCAGTGCGGAACGACTCTTCGAGTCGGAAGGTGATCTTCCTGAGCTGATGCGTCGTATAAAGAGTCTGAAGTGGGAGCGTCTCGGGCAGAGCCATGACCGTTTCATAGTCCTTGGCGACCACCTTTTGGGCCCTTCCGGCAAGGCGCTGAGGACGAGAATCTCTTCGGTGGATCCGGATGCGATCGATGAAGAGGAGCCGACACCGGTACAAGGGCATAAAAACCACGCAAAAGTTGTCAGATACAGGGGTGACTTTTATGAAACTGGCCCTTTGGCGAGGGCGATGGTTTTAAAAGATCCTCTCGTCCGTGGGATGCGCAGACGATACAAAGATGCATCGCTGACCCGGATCGCGGCGAGGATGCTGGAGACGGCAAAACTTTTGGTGCGATGCAAAACGATCCTGAAGGAGATCGACTTGAGCCAGCCCTCGTATATCGAGCCTCCGGTGAGACTTTCCGATATCGATTCCGTACGCGGGTTTGGCGCGGTGGAAGCGGCCCGCGGATCGCTTACGCACACCGTTCATCTCAGACGAGGAAAGATTGCTCGCTACTGCATCGTCACACCTACACAGTGGAATCTTGCCGGCGGTACCGTACAAAGACCCGGTATAGCCCAAAAAGCGCTGATCGGTCTTCCGGACGAAACCGCGGCGGAGTTTGTCTTCAGAAGCTTCGATGTATGCTCCGTCTGCACCACCCAGTGAAAATATCTCTTCCTGTTGAACTTTCTCGATTCTCTAAAATCGCGGCCGGATTTTGCTCGAATATCCGGTTTGGTCCCAAAAGTATATAAGAATCGAACTTTTTAACCGGGAATTTACTTTGTTAATATCATTTTAAGTTATTCTTTTCTACCATAGTGAATGACTATTCACTTGGAGGTGATTCATGACTGATAAAAGAGAGGCGGTGAAAAAGCTGTTCACCGAAAAGAGTGCACGGGTCGACACCAACAGAGGTGATATCTATTATCAAAGACTATATGCACAGTGCAAGAAGAGACTCGAAGAGCTAAAAAAGCTCGAACCGCTCGGAAACAAGGTCGAACTATCCGAAGTTCTCAGTGACGAGGGGTATGATCGCCGTGATTTCATGAAATGGGTAAGCGCTACCACGGCTATGCTGATGCTGCCCAGCTTTTTTGAACCGCTCGTAGCGGAAGCTGCGGAAGTTATGAACAGGGTTCCGGTGATCTGGCTCGAGTTGCAAGATTGTGCCGGCAATACCGAAGCTCTGCTTCGAAGCGACGGACCGAAGATCGACGAGATCATTCTCGATATTATAAGTCTGGAGTTCAACGAGACGATCATGGTCGCCGCTGGCCATCAGGCCGAAGAGCAGCTTCACGACGCCATGGAGACTTTCAAGGGAAAATATCTGCTCTTTGTAGAGGGTGCCATTCCGACCGCCATGAACGGCAACTACGGAACCATAGGACCGAGCGGTGAGACATTCGAGGAGCATCTTGTAAGAATCGCAGAGCATGCCGCGGCGCTTGTAGCTGTCGGTACGTGTGCTACTTTCGGCGGTGTTCCGGCGGCCGCTCCCAATCCTACCGGCGCGGTCGGGGTCATGGATATAGTAAGGGGCAAGCCGATCATCAATATTCCGGCCTGTCCGGCCAACCCGGCGAACATGGTAGGCGTCATTTTGCATTACGTGCTTACCGGACAGGTGCCGGAGCTCGACTCTCTGCTAAGACCCAAGTTCGCTTTCGGATATCGCATTCACGACAACTGCGAGCGTAGAGCCCATTTCGATGCCGGTGAGTTTGTAGAGGAGTGGGGAGATGAAGGCGCAAAGAACAACTTCTGCCTCTACAAAGTAGGGTGCAAAGGTCCGATGACCTTCAACAACTGTTCCATTATCCGTTACAACGAGAGTGTCAACTGGCCGGTAGGGGTCGGCCATGGATGTATCGGATGTTCCGAACCCGACTTTTGGGACAAATATGCATATGAGCGTCCGATGGCGGATGCAAATATCAAGGCACCGACGGGAGGAGTCGAGAAGACGGTCGACGAGTTCGGTCTCGGTGTTCTTACGGCTACGGCCGTGGGTATAGGTATTCATGCCGCAGCCAGTGCACTGGCGGGAAAGAAATCTGACGAGGGAGAAGCGTAATGAGCAAACATCATATAGTAGTAGATCCGATTACACGAATAGAGGGACATCTTCGTATAGAGGCTGTAATAGACGAGAACAATACTATTGTCGACGCTTTCAGCTCATCTACGATGTTCCGTGGTATCGAGACGATCCTGAAAGGGCGGGACCCGCGTGATTGCGGTCTTTTGGCGATGAGGATATGTGGTGTTTGTACCGGTACGCACTATCAGCGAAGTATCGAGGCGGTCGAACACGCTTTCGGTGTCACGATTCCGAAAAATGCCCGAATCGTACGAAACCTGATACAAGGCGCACTCTACCTGCACGACCATGTGGTTCACTTCTACCATCTGCACGCTCTCGATTGGGTCGATATCACCTCCGCACTCAAAGCCGATCCCAAAAAGACGGCTGAAGAGGCGCGCAAGTGGGCGGGGATAGCGGGCGAGCATCCCTGGACCGACAGCGAGAGTGAATTTGCACAGGTCAAGGAGCGGCTGACGAAATTCGTCAAGCAGGGGCGTCTTGGAATTTTCGGCAACGGCTACTGGGGCAACAAGAGTTACAAATTGACACCGGAGCAGAACCTTCTTGGTGTCACGCACTATCTGCAGGCTCTCGATCTTCAGCGTGACGCCGCCAAGATGATGGCGATCTTCGGAGGTAAAAACCCTCACCCGCAGAGTATCGTCGTAGGCGGTGTGACATGTGTTCAGGACATTCAGAATCCTTCACGTATCGCGCTCTTTAAAGATCTGTTGATGAAGTTCAGGAAGTTCATCAAGCAGGCGTACCTTCCCGATGTCTACATGGCCGGGACCATGTATGCCGACGAAGCGCTCGACGGAACGGGCGGCGGTCTCAAGAGTTATCTCTCATATGGTGATTTCCGCCTTGACGATACCGGCTTTTACAACTCCGAACTGCTCTTTCCGAGCGGCGTAGTGTTGAATGGAGATTTGAGCAAGGTACACGATTTCGATCCGGAAAAGATAGCCGAAGATGTAACGCACGCATGGTACAAGGGTGACAAGCCGCTCCATCCTTTCGACGGAAAAACCGATCCGGAGTATACAGGTTTTGGCAAGAAAGAGAACGGAATCGCCTATCTGGATACGAAAAACAAGTATAGCTGGATCAAGTCTCCGATCTATGACGACAAGCGTGTGGAGGTTGGGCCGCTCGCGCGCATGGTGATCGGTGTTGCGAAAGGAGACAAACGTATAAGCGAGTATGTGACGAGATTCCTCAAAAACGGAAATCTGCCTACGAAAGTGCTCTTCTCCACTGTCGGTCGAACTGCGGCACGCGCGATCGAAACGGAGCTGATGGCCGATGTGATGGTCGAGTGGACCGATGAGTTGGCGAAAAATGTCGCCATGGGCGATCTTTCGACATGGACCGAATTCGATTTCGATCAGGTCAGCAAGGATGCCAAGGGGTACGGTCTTGCAGAGGCGCCAAGAGGTGCGCTGGGGCACTGGGTCCGCATAGAGAACGGCAAAGTGGCGAACTACCAGGCTGTCGTTCCATCTACATGGAATGCGGCTCCGAGGGATTACAAAGAGAGGATGGGTGCTTACGAAGCGAGTCTCATCGGAACCAAAGTCGCCGACCCGGAGCAGCCTCTCGAGATTTTGCGTACCGTACACAGTTTCGACCCCTGTATCGCATGTGCGGTGCATATTGTCGATACCAAAGGCAGAGAGCTTGGCGTATACAAGGTCGATACGAGCTGCTCTATCTAAGGAGGTAGCATGAAAAATGGATACAAGAGAGTAAAACGGATGACCGCCACAGGGCGGATCATCCACTGGATAAACGCGATCTCCGTTTTGGCCGCCGTCATAACGGGTCTGTACATTGCGCACCCCTATTATCAGAGCTTTATTGCCGATCCGGCGGTAGACAAGTATGTGATGGCCTGGAACAGATGGGTCCACTTCATCGTAGCGATCCTTCTTGACGTTACATCGATAATCATCGCATATCTGTATTTTTTCAGCCGTTTCGAAAAGCCGTACAAAAAGATCATTCCGACCGGTAAAAATATCAAGGAGTTTGTAGAAGTGGTGCTGAATCTTCTGACGCTCAATCGCAGGAAGAATTTCGACAGCAGCCACAACGACAGTTTCAACACGGTCTATTTCACCATTTTGCACCTGATGCTCGCATGGATGCTTCTGACCGGTCTGCAGCTGTATGTACACGGTCTGGGATCCGGTTTGAGCTCTATCGGTGAGTGGTGGCCCGCGATGTTGCACCTCGTAACCGACTGGACCATTCCCGTTACCGGTGGAACCCTGATGGATGTGCGCATTTCACACCACTATACGATGTGGTGGATAATCGCATGGGTGATGTTCCATGTCTACTATCAGATTTGGCGTACCATCTACTGGCAAGAGGGAGATATGGCGATCGTCTTTGGCGGATCGAAGTTCAAGAAAGAAGAGAGTAAATAGTGCTGCAGGGCGGAACGGTCGTAATCGGAATCGGAAATATTCTCTTCAAGGATGAGGGAGTGGGAATATATGCCGCACGCTATCTCGAAGAGAATTACGACTTTTCACCGGCCGTCGATATAATCGACGGCGGCACTCTCGGCTTCAAGCTTATGACCTACTATCAGAGCTACGACAGGGTGATAATTCTCGATACGGTTTCGATCGAGGATGAACCCGGGTCTGTCTACAACCTGCCGGCCGACGCATTGATGGGGCTTGGAACCTATCGTCAGACTGCACATGAAGTGGAAGTGGTGGAGATGCTGGAGATCTGTTCCATGCTTGACAAGATGGCGGAAGTGAATGTCGTAGGAATAGTACCGGAGGATATAGAAACTGTCGATATCTCATTGACGCCTATGCTGGAAAAGAGTCTTCCGTTCATGGTGAACGAGACGCTTGAATTGCTCAAAAAGGGCGGTATAGATGTAAAAACTCGCAAGGGTCGATCTTTGAAAGAGATCATTGCGGCCTACAATTCACCGACGATGGCCCGGCTTTGATACCATAACAAAACATTACCGGGCCGATGTCCGATTAATCCCTAATCGTACGGTAAAATAGCGCAAAACCTCCTTGAAAAACCGGTCTCGGTCGCAGCCGGTTTTTCAAGGAGCGGAAGGAACCGATAGATCATGGCATTTATATTCGAGATGGAGTATGCCGCTTCACACGGCTATATCAGGAACTTCATGGAGTCGCTCGCCCAGGAGGAGGGGATAAGCGTCTCTTTGCTTCAAAAGGGCGGAGTGTTGACGCTCGTAGCGGACGAAAACGACAGCAAACTCGCTCCGTTCCTTGACAAACTCGGCTCGTCGCTGCCGGCGTCGATCTTTATGGGAAGCTCTTCGCATCGCATCGTCGATAGAGCGTTTCAAAAGATTGAAACAAAAAAGACGAGCCTTCTGCCCCATTCGATAGGATTGTGTACCAGGTGTATGACGGAGATATTCGACCCTTCGTCGAGACGCTACTACTACCCTTTTACAAGCTGTAACTGCTGCGGAGCACACTACCCCTTTTTCGAAAGATACCCGTTCGAGCGCGACAATAGTCATATGCGTTTTTTCACTCCCTGCAAAGAGTGTGAAAAGGAGACGGCTTCAAATCCGTTTAGAAGGGAGTTTCCTCTTGTAAGCTGCCACTCTTGCGGTGTGCCTGTGAGAATGGAGAGCGGGGGAAAGAGGCGCTATGCAAACGATTCCGGAAGCTTCAAAACGATGTTCGAAGTGATGGCGAAAGCTATCGGGAGCGGTAAAAGCGTACGTATAAAGACCCTTTTCGGTCATCGGCTCTTTTATGACGCCTCAAAGGTCGATCGTCCGTCGCAGAAGGTTATGCTGATGCTCGATGCTTCGAAACTCCAGCATCGTTGTGCAGTGATAAAAGATGAAGTTCACGCTCTCTTGAGCATAGAAAGGCCCATGATCCATGCGGCGATCGGTGATGAGAGCCTTTTTGAAATCTATGGCCGAACGACACTTCTTAAATATCCGGACGAAGGCTTCACGATTCTGCTGGCCAAAGAGCTGACTTCTCTCGGTTTCGATCATATCGCCTATGAGATGTGTGATGAAGAGACGGCAGCGGATATCGTCGTCGATTTCGATCTTGCGGTCGAGCCCCAACGCGAGAGCAGACTCTTTATAAACAAGTCGGTCCGCTTCTTTGTAGAGGGAGAGCGCGGGATATTTCCGCTTCGACTCGATCGCGAGAGCGACCGTATAGTCGTGGCCCACGGCATGGCGGCGATACCAGATAACGACGGCGTTACTGTGGATCGTATGGAGAAGTTTGAAAGTGCGGAAGCCTCCGCTCTTTATATTCTCGAGGGTGAGGACTTTCCGTCAGAACACTCGAACAGTATACGCTTTTCGCAGGAGACGGCATCGGTATTGTCGGTACTTGTCGAGCATGGAAAAGAGCGTGAGAGTGCCGTCGGCGTCTACTTCGGCAAAGAGCCCGCTTTCATATATCACAACGGCAAAACTCCGATAGTGGCCGTTCCGCCGATGGATTTTTCAGGTACGGATCTTAAAAGTGAGATCACCGATCTTAGGGAAGGATCGGACCGGCTTGTGAAAAATTTCGAGGAGAGGTTTCCTCATCTTGCAGAAAGACTCTTCGGCGAAGAGATCGAAGATATTTTCGAAGCGGCGGCAATCATCATGGATCTGCCCGGCGACGGGTTTGACAGTGTAGGTATGGAGGCTATGAAGTTTTCAGGCAAGGGGGGGCTTCAGATAGATACTAAAGTGGTAAAAAACCGCTTCGATCCCTATGCCTTTATCGCGAGCCTGATGAGTTACAGGCTCGCCGGGGTGGATAACGTTTTGCTCTCTTTCTCCATATTCGAATCGTTTGGAGACTATATAAGCGACATAGCCGTAGAGCTAAAGAGCAGAGCGAAGGCGGAGCATATCGTACTTTGCGGCAAGGCGTTCGCGAATCCGTCGCTTTTTAGCCGTATTCAGAAAAATATCGGAAACCACTCCTTGCTTATGAACAGAGTGTTGCCGATCGACAGGGAGAATGCACTCGTTGGCGCACTCGGAATATAGACGAATCCGTCTACGGATAGGGGGGCTCGTTCAGGGAGTGGGCTTCAGGCCGGCCGTGTATAGATACGCTACGGAGGCCGGGCTGGGCGGATTCGTACTGAATGACGGCGGCGGCGTGATAATAGAAGTGGAGGGGAGCGAAGAGAGGATCGACTCTTTTATCGGGCAGCTGCAAACCTCGCCGCCTCCGCTGGCGAGAATTGATACGATAGATCGCTCGGAACTGGAACCTTTGGGCGAAAGAGAGTTTCGCATAGAAGAGACGGACAGCTTGAGAGAAAGAAGTGCCGCCGTCACTCCGGATATCGCGGTATGCGACGCCTGTATAGCTGAAATGTACGACCCGAAAAACCGTAGATACCGATACCCCTTCATCAACTGTACAGATTGCGGACCGCGCTACACTATCGTCGAAACCGTTCCATACGATCGGCCCAACACTTCGATGGCAAGATTCAAGATGTGCGAAAAGTGCAAGAAGGAGTACGAAAATCCGCTGCAGCGACGCTATCATGCCCAGCCGATTTCATGTCCGGAGTGCGGACCGCGGCTTGGCCTTTGGCATGGCGGCAGGAGGCTCGATCTTGGCGGTGAAGAGATTTTGGAGAGGGTCGCGCGCTTTTTGAAAGAGGGTATGATAGTCGCGGTGAAGGGTCTGGGCGGTTTTCATCTGATGTGCGACGCCACAAACGGCGAAGCGGTCGGAAGGTTGCGCGAAAGAAAACGCCGCCCGACAAAACCTTTCGCAATAATGGTCAAAGATACCGAGATGGCCGCGAAACTGGCAATAATGGATGAGAACGAAGAGGCTCTTTTAAACTCCAGGGAGCGTCCAATCGTATTGATGAAAAAGGGTGCCGAGTGCATACGCTTGCAAGGAGTCGTAAGCGACAAGGTAGCTCCAGGCATCGACCGGATAGGGTTGATGCTCCCCTATACTCCGTTACATCATCTCCTTTTCGATTATCTCGACAGGCCGCTGGTCGCCACGAGCGCAAACCTCGGCGATGAGCCTATCATACGCGAAATGGACGAGCTTGTACAAAAGCTCGATCACGTAGTCGATGCCGTACTCGATCATGATCGTGACATAGTGAACGCATGCGACGATTCGGTGGTACAGGTAGTGTCGGGGAAAGCGCAGTGGCTTCGTGTCGCGCGCGGTATCGCCCCCATGACGATTCCTCTCTCTTTTGAAACCGAAAAAGAGATCCTTGCGGTAGGTGCCAACCAGAAAAGCACTATCGCTCTGGCTTTTGGGAACAAGATCGTTCTCTCTCCCCATATCGGCGATCTGAACACCATAGAGTCGGTGGAGTATTTTGGGCGGACGGTCGAAACGTTCAAACGGTTTTACGACTTCGCTCCCGATATTGTCGTACATGACAAACATCCGGCATATGAAACCGTCAAGTGGGCAAAAAGTCAAAAGAGTGAAAACACCGCACTTAAATCTCTCTCTATACAGCACCACTACGCTCACGCTCTGGCAGTCATGGCGGAGCACGGTGTCGGCGAGAAAGCGTTGGCGTTTGT
>JAMONQ010000097.1 GCA_027065635.1 Campylobacterales bacterium
GGCTCACCGAAAATCACTCCGATATCCCGGCGCGGACCTGTTTTTGAGAGGATTTTGTAGCGGTTTTGGGCCCTTGAAAAGGTAGATCCCCACAAGCCGTGCAGATAGAACGGTATGATAGGTACATCCACTCCTCTCATCATCAGTTCGAATCCCCTTTTGAACTCCCCGAGCTGGCCGTTGTAGCTGATCATCCCCTCGGGAAAGAGCGCTACCACCTCCCCGCGTCCAAGACGCTCCTTGACCCTCTCCGTCGCTTCTTTGCCGGCCAGAGCGGAGATCGGAATGACATTGAACCACTTCAGAAACCATTTCAGATACCACTGCTCGTAGATACTGCGCTCCATTACGAACTTCAGGGGTCTGGGCGACGCGACCTGCAGGATCAGCCAGTCTATCCAGCTGATATGGTTTCCAAGCAGCAGAGCGCCTCCTCTTTGCGGGAGATTTTCTATACCTTCTATAAATAGGCGATAGCGCATTTTTAAAAGAGGCAGGAGCATCAGTCGTGCGGTGAGCTGGGGAAGCTGGGTGACACCAAATAGCGTGCCGGCGATCATTAGAAGGGAGGCTATATGAAATATCTCTACCGTACCGATGCCAACATATGTCAAAAGTATAGCCGACACCAAAAAGAGCAGCATCGAAATGTTTTGTATGAAGTTGTTTCCGGCGAGTACGGTCCCTGTAGCGTTTTTGGGGGCCAGATACTGGATCAGGGAGTTTAGCGGAACGATAGTCATGCCTCCGAAGAATCCGAAAGCGAAACTTGCCGCCCCCATCGTCGCCACACTGTGCGCTTGTGCGAAAACCGACAGAGATATTGCGAGTCCCAAAGCGCCTATGGGAACGATACCCATCTCGATATGGCGCCTGCTGATTCTGCCCGCAGCAAGAGAGCCGAAGAGAAGCCCGATCGCGCTCATGGCCAGCACTCCCTGAATGATGACGGTATCGTCATCCCCGGTCATGGCTTTGTAGTGAGCCGGAAATGCGGCTACGACAAGCTGGGAAACTCCCCAAAAGAGGCTGAGTCCTATGATGCTGAGCCAGATCGCCCGCTCTTTTAGCAGTATTTTCATATTCTTTTTCAGATACTCCAGCCGTACATATGCTTTCGCATCGAATCTCAAATCTTTCTTTTGAATACCGCTATGCGGAATCTTGAACGCGAATATAGCCTCCAAGGCAGTCATAGCTACGAGAATCCACCCAAGCGGCGCTACCGAGGATAGAATCTCCCCAGGAGTTTTCGAATCGTCGTAGAGGTTTTCAAACAGTATCGAAAAGATTACCGCGCTGCCGAGTATTGCCGCAATGGTGGCCGCCTGAACTACCCCGTTTGCGACGGCGAGCCGCCCGGCTCCGACCAGTTCTTTCAAAAAACCGTATTTCGCCGGCGAATAGACGGCACTTTGGACCGCCAGCAGAAGTGTCAGCGCGAAGGCGGTGTAAAACCAGCCCATGTAGTAGCTAAGGGTTGCAAAGAGTGCAAGCACCACGCCTGCCAGCGCGGCGTAGCGGATGATTCCGGTTTTCAAAAAGCGGTCGCTCATGAAGCCTGCCGGCGAAAAAAGCAGGATAAACGGTATCAGAATCAAGGCGTTGACGACTGCGCTTAGAATTATGAGCGTATCACCTTCGAAACTTTTTATCAGGGTGTTTTGGATGGTGATTTTATGGGCGATATCGGTCATCGCGTTGAAGATCAGAACCACAATGAAGGGCAAGAACCCTTTGACTTTCCAAATTCCGCTCATTTTTCGTCACCGCTTTTTCTGTATCGATCTATGAGGTGCATATTCAATAGATAGGGCTTGAGAATCAGTGTGGCGTCAAAAAGAGTCTTTGCAACACCGTTTCTCTCCTTTTGTGCATTCAGAATCTTTTTTGCCATCTTCACCTCGGTTTCTGCCATCTTTTTGGAGTAGTCTATATAGGTAGAGAGAAGTTCTCCGTCCGGATCGTAGCGTTCCAGTGCCAAAAGAGTAGCGCCGATCTCTACCTCCTTTTCGCTGAATCCGTCCCCTCTTTTGAAGATGGCTCCTTCTTGCAACCACTGCTGCAGCTTTTGTATCGATATGTTAAGAACGGAGCAGAACTCCTCCTCGCTGTATAGTTTTTCGCAAGATGGTGCCGTGAGTATTTCCATCATATCCAGTGCAGATTCGAATCCTCTTGTAAAATCGAAATCGTTCCGTTTTATGAGGGTTTTGATCTGGTCGATCGTGGCGTGGAAGTTGTTTTGAAGATACTTGATAAACTCTATCCGCTCTACGAACGACTCATCGTAGAGGTGAACGTTGGGCTTTATCTTTTGCGGCTCGGGCAGAAGCCCCTCTTTTATGTAGTAGAGGATTGTCGATTTGGGTGTATTGGAGAGCCTGACCAGCTCGTTCATCTTCAGCGCCATAGCTTTCTTCCTGTTTTTATGAAAATTGTAGCTGAAAAGTGCAGAAAGTGTCAAGTGAAGCTTTACAGTTTATGTTTTGTCATCCGAAGAATATCAAAGGGTCGGTAACATGAATTATGTTATGCTATAACACAAAAAAGTGAAAAGGTGGAGTATGCAGCGTATTCTTCTGGTCGAAGATGACGAGACTCTGGGAGAGACGCTTAGGGATCTGTTGAGCGGAGACGGTTTTGACACTGTCTGGGTAAAAGATGGCGAAAGTGCGCTCGAAGAGAGTTTCAAAAAGCGTTTCGATCTCTTTTTGCTGGATGTAAAAGTCCCGTTTATGGACGGTTTCGATCTGCTCAGAAGACTTAGGGAGAGCGGAGATGATACGCCGGCTATCTTCATATCCGCATTGACCGACATAGATTCCCTCTCCGAGGGTTTTGAAAGCGGTGCCGACGACTATATGAAAAAACCTTTCGATTTTGACGAACTTCTGGTAAGAATCCGTGCACTTATAAGCAGGCGTTACGGTGCCTCCGGCACAGTTTTGAGCTATGGGGAGATAAGGTACGATATAGAGACCGAAAAGATAACCAGAGATGGCGAGTCCTTACATCTGCCGCCTTTTGAAAAGAGGCTTCTGAAGCTCTTTTTGCAGCACAAAGGAAAAGTCCTTTCCAAAGATGATATATCCTACTTTCTTGCGGAGGACGAGCCGATAAGCGATCAGGCTCTGAGGGTGCATGTCAACAAACTCAGAAAAGCAGGCTTCATCATCACAAATCTGCGGGGTATCGGTTACAGGCTCGAGGAGATCGAATGATAAGCTACGAAAAGGGTTCGTTCTGGAAATTTTTTTCGATCTATTTCGCCTCCGTAGCGCTTTTGATCCTGGCGGCTGGCTACTTCTACTTCAAGCAGCAAAAAGAGGCGCTTATCGCCAAAGAGCAGTTTTCCATTATCTGGTATGCCAGGATGCTCAAAACTACGGAGTACAAATACCAAAAAGAGGGTTTCTCCTACAAGGTGATCGACCGGAAAATAAAAAACTTCAATCCCCAAAACCTCAGACTTTCGGAGTGCTGTATAGAAAAGATTGTTCCCAGCCATCAGGAAAACCGGTATTTGCTGATTCAAAAAAGCAGATCGGAGTTTGACGCCGAGATAGGGGCGTTGAAGGTAAGAATCGCTATCGCGCAACTGCTTCTTCTTGCGATTTTCGGAGCCATCAGCGCACTTTTGGCGCATATATCGCTGAGGCCGATGCGGGATACGATCTTGCGGCTGGATCACTTCGCAAAAGATTTGATACACGACCTCAATACCCCTATCACATCGATACTGCTCAACATAAAACTCCTTAAAAAGGATGACGAGTGTCGTGAAAAAAGAGAGCTTATGAGGATAGAGAAGAGCGCCGAAGAGATCTCGTCTCTTTATAAAAATCTGAATGTGCTGCTGGAGGAGAGGACTTTCAAGGTGGAGCGTATCGACCTTTCCGCATTGATTGCCGACCTCGTGGAAATCTATTCATTGAGGTTTCCCTCTTTGCACATATCTTTTGAGTGCAGGGAGTTCAGGGTGAAGGCCAACCAGGCGGCCATGCGCCAGCTTCTTCACAATCTTCTGACCAACGCATGCAAGTACAACAGGAAAGACGGCTCCGTTGAAATCTGGTGCGATGGCGGCAGACTCTACATAAAAGACAATGGTCCCGGAATCGAGCGGGTAGATATGATTTTCAATCGCCATTACAAAGAGCAAAGCGGAGGCAGCGGCATAGGACTGCATATTGTGAAGACACTTTGTGACGCCATGGGTATAGAGATAGAAGCGGAGTCCAAAAAAGGCTTCGGTACGCTGGTGATTCTGACGTTTCCGGATTGAGCGGCCTTTGCTTTAACACTTCGTTAATCCTTTTGGGTTATATTATTGATAAAGATGGAATATCGATAGCCGGAAGGAGAGGAACATGAGAGCAAAAAATCTTGCGATCAATCAAAACGGATTCGCGTTCGATCCGGATACGGGTGAGAGCTTTACTGTGAACGAGACAGGGAAGTTCGTCATAGAGGCTCTTTCAAAGGGGATGGATGAAAAAGATATAGCGGAGGCCCTCGTAAAAGAGTACGATGTGCAAGAGGATGAGGCTCTAAACGACATCCTCGACTTCAAAGAGCGTCTCGGGCTTTACGGATTGCTCTCATGATCGTGGCAGTCAGCGGAATAAACGATACCGACAATCCCGGTCCGGGAATCGGTGTGGCAAGAAGCTTGAAAGAGTCCGATGCCTCGATCAAAACTGTAGGGCTCAGCTACGACGTGCAGGATCCCGGAAACTATATGGATTTTGTCATAGACAAGAGCTATCTGCTTACCTATCCTTCAAGAGGATGGGAGCCGATATACAGCAGACTTCTGTATATAAAGGGTACCTACGGTCTTGACGCCGTTATACCCACTCTCGATGCGGAGCTGCCCCAGTATATCAAGTATCAGGACGAACTTGCCGCCGCCGGGATAAAGACCTTTTTGCCGAATTCAAAACAGTTCGAGCTAAGGAGCAAGGAGAATCTGAAAGAGGTTAGCGAAACGATCGGCATCGTCTATCCCAGGACGAAAAAGGTCTACAATATCGATCAGCTCACAGAGGCGGTCAAGGAGATAGGAACACCCTGTATAGTGAAGGGAAACTACTATAAAGCCTACAAGGCGGGATCCGTTCCGGAGGCGGTCTACTACTTTACCGAGATATCAAACGAATGGGGATTTCCGATACTGGTACAGGAGATCGTCAAAGGGGAGGAGATGAATGTAATAGGTGCCGGAGACGGTGAGGGGGGAGTTCTCGGGCTTGTAGCCATCAAGAAGATGACGACTACCAGTCTCGGCAAGATATGGAACGGAGTGACGATAAAGCATGAGCGGCTCTTGAGTGTCGCCGAGTCGTTTGTGAAGAGTTACAAGTGGCGCGGTCCATTCGAGCTCGAATGCATAGTGGACGGCGACAATATAATCATGATCGAGATCAATCCGCGATTTCCGGCATGGGTCTACTTCGCTACGGGAGCAGGAATAAACCTTCCAAAACGCCTGCTTGATACCATGTTTGGCAAAGAGTGCGACAGAGACGGCGAGTATGAAGCGGGAGTGATGATGGTTCGATATACGTACGAGATAGTCACAAATATTCACAGACTCAGCACGCTGGCAACAAAAGGAGAGAGCGATGGGTAAAAAGAGCTATGAAAAACCGACCATTATAAAAATAGAGAGCAGTTTCAGCAAGGCTGGTATTCCGACACCCAAGCAGAAGGTTCGCAGCAAGATTGCCGGTGTAAGTGTAGAGGAGCTGGTAGAGAGGTTCGGTTCTCCGCTTTTTGTCTTTGACGAAAAGGATATACGAAGAAGATATAAAAGGGCGTACGAAGCCTTTTCGAGCCGCTATCCGAACGTACAGTTCGGATGGAGCTATAAAACCAACTATCTAAAAGCGGTCTGTGCCGTTTTTCACCGGGAGGGTGCGATCGCGGAGGTAGTGAGCGAGTTCGAGTATGAAAAGGCGAGAGAGCTCGGTATAGAGGGAAGAGATATCATCTACAACGGTCCATACAAACCCTACGACTCTTTGGTGAGGGCCGCCAAAGAGGGGGCGAAGATCCATATCGACACCTTCGATGAAATCAACGATCTCGAGAGGGTCGCCGGTGAACTCGGTATGCAGATTCCGGTGGCGATCAGACTCAATATGGATACCGGTATCTATCCGCAGTGGAGCCGTTTCGGCTTCAATATCGAAAGCGGTCAGGCCATGGATGCCGTCAAGCGTATAGAAGCGGGCGGCAAACTGAGGCTCGTAGGACTTCATGCGCATATAGGCACCTTCATGCTCGATGCCAACGCATACAAGGTGGAGACTGCCAAAATGGTGCAGCTCATGAACGAGATAGAGACATCCACCCGATTTTCGATCGAATATATCGATGTGGGCGGCGGCTTCGCCTCCAAAAATCATCTGAGGGGTATCTATCAGCCGCCGGAGGTTGTCGTTCCCTCCATAGACGACTATGCGGAGGCGATCACATCGGCTCTGTACGAGAATATAAAAGGTAACAACTATCCAAAGCTCTATCTCGAGACCGGACGCCATCTCGTCGATGAAGCGGGCTATCTTGTAACTTCGGTAGTCGCCAGCAAGACACTGCCCGACTCCCGCCGCAGCTATATTGTCGATGCCGGGGTCAACCTGCTCTATACATATTTCTGGTACAAATTCGATATAGAGCTCGCCAGGCCGATCGGCGGCATAAGCGAACCGGCCATGATAAACGGACCTTTGTGCATGAATATAGATGTGATAGACGAGTCGATACTGCTTCCTCGGCTAAAAAGAGGCGACAAACTGATCATATCTCCGGTAGGCGCCTACAATGTCACGCAGTGGATGCAGTTTATAAGGTACAGACCGAGAGTGCTGATGGTTATGGAAGATGGAAGTGTCGAGATTATCAGGGAGCGTGAAGAGCTTGAGGATATCGAGCGGCGAGAGAGGCTTCCCGAAAAGTTCAGATAAGGAGAATAGTTGAGCTTTTCAGATGCCAAAAGTACGGCAAAGCGCCTGAAGCCCTACCTCTCCTCCGTAGCTCTTTCGTATGCGGAGATACTCTTTGTAGAGAACAGAGCGGTAGGGATTTTACTGCTTATAGTGACCTTCATAAATCCGAATGTGGCGCTCGGTGCACTTTTGGCTATCTTGTTCACCCTTCTTTTTGCGATACTCATCAGGGTGGAGCCGGAGTATCTTGAAAACGGGTTTTTTATATACAATCCTCTTCTTGTCGGGATGAGTATAGGCTTTTTGTTCAAGCTCACGCTGATGTCCGTTTTTCTGATCGGTGTGGCCTCTGTCCTTACTTTTTTGATCACGGTCGTTTTGCATACACTCTTGTCGGTCTATCTCGTACCGATTCTCTCTCTGCCTTTCGCGATTGTAAGCTCGATCGTATATCTCGCCGCACTCAACTACTCCAATCTCTTTGTCGAGTCTCTTTATAGCCACTCTTTTTTGTTGAGCAGCGGTTTGATGCTTCCGGTTTGGATGGAGACATTTTTGAAATCTCTCGGTACGATTCTTTTTTTGCCGAATATATGGGTAGGTGCTCTCATCTTTTTGCTTTTGGCATGGCATTCGAGAATCATGATGCTTCTGGCTGTCGGCGGATTTTTTTTCGGAAGTTTTCTGCATGCGCAGCTTGGCGGCTCTTTTCTTCATGCTTTGCAAAATCCCTATGCCTTCAACTATATTCTCGTCGCCGTGGCGCTCGGATCGATCTTTCTCGTTCCTGGTATCAGAAGCTACTTTATAGCACTGCTTGGCGTCGGTATCTCCGTACTGCTCGTAGATGCGACGTCGATTTTCTGGACACTCTACAAGATACCGGTCTTTACCCTTCCTTTCAACCTGACCGTTATCAGTTTTCTTTTCGTTTTGAGGCTTCTTCGTTTCAGGGAGTTTGCATACGTCATCAAAAAGAGCCCGGAAAACACTCTTGGATACTATCTGATGAATCTATTTAGATTCAAGTCCAGCGAGGTCGGGATATTTTTGCCTTTTTCGGGAAGGTGGCATGTCTATCAGGCTTTCGACGATGTCTGGACGCACAGGGGGAAGTGGCGCTATGCCTACGATTTTGTCATTCAGGACGATCGGGGCGAAACGTTCAAAAACGAAGGGTTGGAGCTTGAAGACTACTATGCGTATAGAAAGCCCGTCCTCTCTCCTGTTAGCGGATTTGTGGTAGAGGCTATGGATAGCTTGCCGGACAATCCTATAGGCGAGGTCGACAATCTTCACAACTGGGGGAACTACATAATACTCTCTTCAGGCGGCGTGTATGTGGAGATTTCGCATCTTGCCCAATACTCTTTGAAAGTAAAAAAGGGAGATTACATCGAAGCCGGGCAGATTGTCGCACTATGCGGAAACAGCGGCTACTCTCCGCAGCCTCATATTCATGTCCAGGTGCAAGAGAGTCCCTATCTGGGCAGCAAGACGCTTCCTTTCAATTTCGTCGCCTATCTGGGCGGAAGCAGGATACATTTTCACGACAGGCCCAAAAAGGGAGAGTCTGTCGCAAGTTTCTCGGCCGACAAGTCTCTTGATACGAGGCTCAGCTTCGTACTGGATCAGAAGTGTGAATTCGACCTGTACGAAGAGGGCGAGAAAAGAGGCGGCATGACTATTACGGTAGGTATGGACCGCTTCAGCGGAAAGTTCTATTTCGAAGATGAGGGCGGCAGCAGGCTCTTTTTTGCAAAATCGTACGGAGTCTTCTACTTTTACGACTTTGTAGGAAATGACAGCAGTTATCTGAAGAAAATTTTCGTGGCGGCTCCGAGGATTGCACTCATAGGAAACGAGACGGTAGAGTGGGAGGATATGCTGACACCGAGGATACTCTTTGGAGGTATGAAAAAGAGTGTCTTGATGTTTCTCTCCTCTTTTTGGAGCCGACCTTTTCTGTATACCGGAGTGTGGCGCAAAGAGGGTGATACGATACGCGGAGAGATAGCCGTCGGCAGAGAAAAGATCAAGACATCGGTAACGATAGACCGGATTCACGGATTTGGCTCGATAGAGGTGGAAAATCTGACCATAAGGAGAAGAAGATGAAAAGAGTGTGGATACTCTCGTTTGCCGCTACGGCTCTGTTTGCAGCGGAGTCGGGTACGGTCGCAATACCTTTTGCGGGTTATATCGGATATGGATCACAAAGTGTCAAGGAGAGCGGATATTTCGCGGGAGTTTACCTGTCTACGGGACTGAGGGAAGGCAACCTGGAGTTTCAGTACCTCTACAGCGACATCTCGTATCGCGACGGTAGCGACGACTTGACTCAAAACGATGTAGCTATAGCCTACGGCAGCAGATACGGTGAAAATCTCTACCTAAGAGGCGGTGTACACTATATCGACTCGGACGACCTCTATACGGACGGCGGGTTGACCGTTTTTGGCGGGGCGGAGTATAGCGGGCAAAAGCCGTACACTTTCGGAGCCGATATCTATTATACCAGTTACTCCAATTTCGATCCTTCGCTCGATGTATGGCAAATCTCCCCGTATGCCGGAAGCACGATTGTAGATTCGTCAGATGGAATACTCTATCTCAAGGCGCGCTACAACTTCATCACATTCAAAAGTTCTCAGATCGAAGAGACGGTAGTCGGTATGAATTCGAGAATGGGAGGAGAGACGGATCGTGCGCCGTTTGTTATTACCAGGTATAGCGAATATACAGACACTTACCACTCCGTAGAGGTCGAACTGACCCACTACTATAAAGCTTTTGAAACGGTAGGTTCCGTATGGGTGGGAAAACAGGCTTTTGCCGTAAAAGACGGCGGCTTTACCGTATACAATCTTGCCGAGATCCACAAGGGCGGACTCTCTTTGCGGACTACCTACAGCTACTCCAGGAGTCTCTTTGCGGGGGCCGGTATATCCTATGAGAGATTTACGGATACTCAAAACGGTGAGGATAGCGGTATGACTCTTTTTACCGCATCTCTCGGCTACAGATTTTAGGAGATGAAATGAGAGCTCTGTTCGTTGCAGCGACGCTTTTTGCCGCTCTCTCCCTTTTCGGGTACGACGAGAGTGTCAAAAAGGCCTATTATGACTCGTACAACTACGAGAAGATGGGTGATTACGAGGATGCTATCAAGTCGTTGATGCCGGTATACAAAGCCTACCCCGACGCATATACCCCAAATTTGAGGCTTGGATGGCTCTTTTATCTGAACGGAAACTACAAAAATGCGCTGATGCACTATCAAAAGGCGGCGTCGGCCGTAAAAAGCGCGGTAAGGCCG
>JAMONQ010000098.1 GCA_027065635.1 Campylobacterales bacterium
GAAAACGCGATACTCTAAGCGGCTTTTTCGACGCACTGAACGAAGCGATGGGCAAGATCGCCGGATGGGTGATCAAGCTGACGCCTCTCGGGGTCTTTTCGCTCATAGGATACGTCATCGCGAAAGAGGGATTTGAAACACTCTACCAGCTCAAAGACTATGTATTTGCGGTACTTCTCGCTCTCTTTTTGCATGCGTTGATCATACTTCCTGCCGTCGCCTACGCATTAGGGCGATTCAATCCGTTCTCCTACTTCATGAAGGTTCGCGAAGCGGTACTGGTCGCCTTCTCCACGGCATCGAGCTCGGCTACGCTTCCCGTCTCCATAGAAGTCAGCGAAACCAGGGGAAAGGTCAAAAAAGAGAGTGCGGGCTTCATCCTTCCTCTTGGAGCTACCGTCAATATGGACGGAACGGCTCTTTATGAAGCGATTGCCGTAATGTTCATAGCAAACAGTTTCGGCGTAGAGCTCGGATTTACCGAGCAGATCATAATATTCGTGACCGCCACCTTCGCCTCGATAGGCGCAGCAGGAATCCCGGGTGCCGGACTGGTTATGATGACGATGATACTGACCGCTGTAGGGCTGCCGCTGGAGGCGATAGGTCTAATAGCGGCGGTGGACAGGATTTTGGATATGTTCAGAACATCCATAAACGTATGGGGCGATCTGCTGGCTACCAAGGTACTGGATCGCTTTATAAAGATAGAGAACAAAGAGGAGAGTGCTCACTCTCTTAGCAGGGAGTAAGGGCTTTCGCCTTTTTTACCGGGAGCTTCGAAAAATCTATAAGCTCCTCGGTGGTCACTACGGAGTCCGGCAGATTTCTAAGCCCTATCTCGAAAACTTTCGCGGCTGTCACCGCATCCGCGTAGGCTCTATGGTGCACGAGTGTGTTTATATCGAGAGCGATATTCAGATGACCCAGACCGTACCGCTCCGCCTCTATCGTCCTTTTGGCCAGATCTATTGTGCATATGCGCCTGTTGCCGAGCACTCCGAGGCCGACCCTTTCAAAGGACGACGAAATGAAGTTGTAGTCGAAAGTTGCGTTGTGGGCGACGAAAACCGAATCGCCCAGAAAGGCTTTGAACTCCGGAAGCAGTTTCGAAAGCGGCGGCGCACCTTCGAGATCTTCAGGATTTATTCCGGTGATTTCACTGATTTGATAAGGCAGGTAGCTGCACTCCACAAACGACTCGAACCGGTCCACTATCTCCGCGTTGCGCCACTTGAGCGCTCCTATCTCTATGATCTGCGAGCGGCTCGGTTTGCTGCCGTTGGTTTCGACATCCACGATACAGAAGGTCTCCTCCCGCCACGGCCTGAAAAAGGTTGTGAGCACCACTTCGTCCCCTACTATCTCCAGAGGAACACCGGAAGCGGTTACAAGCTCCATCAGAGTATCGACCGTTTCAAAAAGCGAATCCCTGCTCTTTTGGATCTGCTCTCTGAATCGATCGATCTCCATTCTGCCGCCGTTTCTTTTTATCGAAGCGACGATATTGTCTATCAGCGGTCGCACTCACTCCCCTTCACCGCTTCAATAAAGGCGCGTACCTTCTGCGGATCCTTTTTCCCTTTCGCAAGCTCCACTCCGCTACTAACATCGAAGCCGTAGAACCCAAAAGGCAGCGCATCAGCTACGTTTTCCGGAGTCAAGCCTCCGGCGAGAACGATTCTGGAGCAGTCTATACCGTCGAACCATTCAAGATTCAGCCGTTTGCCTGCACCGCCGTAGCTTTCACAATAGGCGTCGACCAGTCTGTAAGCGGATGAAAACTTCAGGAGATCCTCCGGGGCTTTCGCCCTTACGACAGGAAGAGACTTGGTACGAAGCGCATGAAAATAGCTCTCCTCCACATCGAAATGAATCTGCGCGAGACTCATACCGCTTTGTGTGCAGATCTCATCAGCCTCTTCCGCTCTTTTGTTCACAAAGAGCCCTACGCGCTCGATGAAAGGGGGTAGATGCCTGACGATATCGAGCGCTTTTTGCGGAGTGATATAGCGCGGTGACTTCTCGTAAAATACAAATCCGAGCGCATCCGCGCCGGCTTCCGCCGCGACAAGCGCATCCTCAATATTTGTAATGCCGCAGATCTTCACCTTCGCCACGCTTCC
>JAMONQ010000099.1 GCA_027065635.1 Campylobacterales bacterium
TACAAGGTGATAGTGGTCATGGCCAGAAGAGTCAAAACGATCAATCTTTTTCTTATCGTCAAATTGTTCAGCATCTGCCGGTTCCTTGGAAATTTAAGATTATGCTTTTATTAACTATCGTCAATACAACTTTTTATTTCAGTTTTTTTTATATTTTCTGTAAAGAAAACCTGATAAACATTATGAAAACGGGAACGACGAGTGATTCCAGAAAGAGTCTGCTGTAATTTCGGACCGCTTTTGTTTAACTGTATGAAAAATGCTTCCGTAGCGATTTATATGCTTCAAAGTCCCGTTTTACTATAATCACCGAAATTTTCTCCAAAGGATACTATTATGGCATTGAATGTCTATTACGACAAAGATTGCGATATTTCGATCATCCGCTCCAAAAAAGTGGCGATGATCGGCTTCGGCAGCCAGGGGCATGCCCATGCGGAGAACCTCCGTGACAGCGGTGTCGAAGTGGTGGTCGGTCTTCGCAAAGGCGGAAGCAGCTGGAAAAAGGCGGAAGCGAAGGGATTCGAGGTTATGGAGGTCGCCGATGCGGTTAAAGAGGCCGATGTGGTGATGATTCTTTTGCCCGACGAGACGCAGGCGCAGATCTATAAAAACGAGATAGCTCCAAATCTCAAAAGCGGCGCTACAATCGCTTTCGGACACGGATTCAACATCCACTACGGACGTATACAGCCCGCCGACGATATCAACGTAATGATGGTGGCTCCAAAGGCGCCGGGCCATACTGTTAGAAGCGAGTTTGTAAAAGGAGGAGGAATCCCCGATCTTATCGCTATAGAGAAAGATCCGAGCGGCAACACGAAAGAGCTGGCTCTCTCATACGCCTGCGCCATCGGCGGCGGTCGTACCGGAATCATAGAGACCACTTTCAAGGATGAGACCGAAACCGATCTTTTCGGAGAGCAGGCGGTTCTTTGCGGCGGTGTGAGCGCTTTGATACAGGCCGGTTTCGAAACTCTCGTGGATGCCGGATACCCTGAAGAGATGGCATATTTCGAGTGTCTGCACGAGATGAAACTCATAGTGGACCTGATATTCGAGGGCGGAATCGCCGATATGCGCTACTCCATCTCCAATACTGCCGAATATGGAGATATGGTAAGCGGTCCGAGAGTTATCAACGAAGAGAGCCGAAAGGCGATGAGAGAGATTCTCAAAGAGATCCAGAACGGAAAGTTCGCGAAAGACTTCATACTCGAAGGGCAGGCCGGCTATCCGAGAATGAATGCGGAGCGAAACAATCTGCGCAACCACCCGGTCGAAGTTACCGGCCGACGTCTCCGGGCCATGATGCCTTGGATAAAAGCCAACAAGATCGTAGATCAGGAAACCAACTAAATACAGACTTTCCGTCCCCGTGCGGGGCGGAGCCGGTTGAAATATGACAAAACGAAAACACTCTTCCCGCAAATCTTCCTCCTCCGCCAAGAAGGGCAAAAAGGGTATACTTTTTGGCAATTTCGCAAACAGACTTCTTACCGGTGTCATAGCCTTTACAATCGTCGCTCTCTTGATGGCGCTTTCAGGATGGATCGGTTTCGAGGCGGGCAAGGAACAGACCGCAAAAAAGTATGAAAAAGAGATAGTAGACTATAGAAGCGATATACAAAAGCTTAGAGAGAGACTCGTGCATGAAAAGCAGGAGAGTTCAAAACCTCCGCCCAAAAAGAGGGAGGAGCTCTCCGAAATAAGAGACTACGCCTCTGCGGGAGGGGAGCTCTCCGCGGCCAAGCCGACCGACAAAACAGAAGTCGATTTGAAAAGAGCGAGGCTGGCGATAGTCATAGACGATGTCGCATTCGAGTCACAGATAAAAAAGATAGAGGCGTTGCCGTGGAAGATCACGCCGTCGATCTTTCCTCCTACGCCAAGACACCCGAACACTCCCAAAATAGCAAAATCTTTACACCACTACATGATCCACCTTCCCATGGAGGCTATCAGCTACAACCATGCCGAAAAGGATACGCTGACCACACAAAGCTCCGCGTCCCAGATAGATCTCAGGCTAAGAAAACTGCGCCACTGGTTTCCCGATGCGAAATTCATAAACAACCATACAGGCAGCAAGTTTACGGCCGATACGGAGTCGATGG
>JAMONQ010000100.1 GCA_027065635.1 Campylobacterales bacterium
GTACGACTCCTGTTTAAAAACTCTGCAGCTTTGTTGCTCATATCTATAGTTGTCGGAACATCCGCTTATGCGAAAGATCCCAGAATCGAAGAGCAGCTTAATGTATCACCTCCGGAGATTCCGCTTAAACAGGCTCTTGGTGAACAGGCATACAACAAGGCTATGCGCTCCGGCAAATACCACTTTGTAGGAAATACGAAATGTAGACTCTGCCACAGGAAGTTTTTTTTGGGGCGCAAGAAGGATCCACACGACTATGCGATGAAGAGTCTTAAAGAGGGAGGATATGAGGATAATCCGAAATGTCTTCCCTGTCACTCTACCGGATACGGTGTTCCGACCGGTTTTATTAGCAAAAAGGAGACTCCAAGACTTGCAAACGTTCAGTGTGAAGGGTGTCACGGACCGGGCAACCGTCATATCAAGATAGCCCGCAAAACGAAAAAAGGGGGCGGCTTTTTGGCAGGAGTGGACAATCCAAAGGTTTTGAAAAAGATGTGTAAAGCGTGTCATACAGACAGATGGAATAGATCCTACACAGATTTTCATGCCGCATATGCCAAATATAAAAATGCCGATCCGAGTAAAAAAGAGAAAGTGAAAACGGTCGAAAAATGACAAATGCCAAGGCTTTCAAAAAGAATAGTGTTATATGGTGGCTCGTTACACTCGTTGTAACCTTGTCCATCATATCGTTTTACAATTACGATATACAAAAAAAGCTGCTTCTAAAGCAGATGCAGAGCGACTCGAAGGATATAGTAAGCTCCATAACGGCAGCCATAAAACGATTTCAGGATATCAAGTCCACGATGAATCTGCAAAAGCTTGTAAATGATATGTCTCTCGATCTGGATATATTCGAATTCAGATATCTCGAGCCGGACGGAGTGATAAGCAATTCGATGTTTCAGGATGAGATAGGAAAGCTTCATACCGGCAAGAGTTTCGAAAGGACAATGCAGGGTGATCAGCCTTTTGGGGAGTTTTTCTTCGAGATACGCGACTATGTACCGGTGATGGCCATATACTATCCGATAAGAATCAAGAACGAGCTTGTGGGCATTGTGGACCTGGCTGTAGAGGTGGATGAGAACACTCTTAAGTCCAGAGGAGCCGAAAACCCGGTAATCGAGTATCGTAAGATAGATATTTTAAATCTTCTGAAGGCTATCGAGGGCTCTATTAAAAACAGTATTTCCATTTTCAGCAATACCAACATAGAGGACTTTCTCAACAACTACGTCAATGCAGCAGAAAATATTCTTCAGATTACCGTGATAAACAGAGCCGGAACCGTTGTAGTCAGCAGCAACAAAAATCTGATCGGAAAGCACTTCGATCTTGCAAGGATAAAAAAAGAGCAGATAATCGAACTCGAAGGAAGACCGGTTTACAGAATGCTCACTGACGGAAGTGTCTTTGGCGGAGACAAGAACAAGCAGCTGATTTTGCTGATCGATGCCGCTCCTTATAAACAGAATGAGCACAGACTGTTGCAGACAGCCCTTATTACGAGTATTATCGCGCTGCTTATAGCTCTTTTCATAGCCAGGGCGATCTACCGCTCCGCAATCAAACAGTCCAAAGAGGAGAAGGAGCGTCTGGAACGGCTCGTGAAAGAGAGGACAAAGGAGATAGAGCTTTTGAGCAAGACCGATGCTCTTACAGGCCTTTGGAACAGAAGGTATCTCGAAGAGATGCTCGAGATCGAGTTCAAGAGGGCAAGACGCTACGGCCACGACGTCTCGATTGCCGTGGTCGACCTGGATCACTTCAAACACATAAACGACAATTACGGCCATATGGCTGGTGACGAAGTGTTGAGGCAGGTGAGTGAGCATATCAGATCCTGTATAAGAGAGACAGATTTTGTCGGGCGCTACGGCGGTGAGGAGATCGTAGTGATTCTTCCTGAGACAGACATCAAAACCGCAAAAGTGATAGCCGAAAAGATAAGAAAGAAGATAGAGAGCCATCCTGTGGATTTCGAGGGACGAAAAATCGAAGTGACTTCAAGTATAGGTATAAGCAACCTGAGACCTGAACACAAAGATTACCATGAAGTCTTCTCCGAAGCTGACGAAGCGCTCTATATCGCGAAGGAGGAGGGACGAAACAGAGTCGTCGTCTCTGAAAAAGCCGAAAAGAGAGAAGAGCCGGGTCCCTTCGACGATTGAGCCGAAGAGTGTTTCTCCTGCAAAGCAGTCTGTTGCGACGACGATGCACAGATGATACAATATCGGAGTATTCAAATTCAAGGAGAACTTATGCTCTATGACTACTCCGAAACAAAACCTTCAGAAAATTACAAGCTGATGAGTCAGACCATTGTCCCCCGCCCTATCGCATGGATCGTCACCGAAGATGAAGGGATAGTCAATGCGGCTCCGTTTAGTTACTTCACCGGTCTATCTTCAAATCCCCCTACCCTGGTCGTCTCCATAGGTCATAAAAGCGATGCCGAACCGAAAGATACCCTGAGAAATATTCGCAAAAACGGCAAATGTACCATATGTATGGTAACACCGGAACAGATCGGTCCGATGCATATGAGCTCGAAAGAGTTGCCGCACGACAAAAGCGAGACGGAACTTTTCGATATCCCTTTAAAGCGTATGGTCGAAAATTTCCCGCCGGTAATCGACGGATCGCCTTCAGCCTTTTTTTGTACCCTTTACAAGGAGGTGGATCTTGAAGGAAGCAAAACCGTACCGGTTATCTTGCAAATAAAAAAGCAGTATGTGGACGATTTCAATGTAGTGGATGCCCGAAGGCTTGAAATAGTGTTCGAACCTCTCGCTCGAGTGGGACGCTCTTATGCGCTACTCGGTGAAGCTGTTTCGCCTCCGGAATCAGGCATGGAGTGATAGTGGTCGGCAGAAGATTCGCAGCTTCTATCTCCCGTTAAGCAGGATCGGATATAATACTTCGATAAAGTCCATATCAGGAGTCGAAAATGGAACCGAAAAGATCGTTTGGTGTCGTAGTCGCAGGAGTGCTGCTACTGTTTGCATCTGGGAACGTTTATGCCGATACAAAGTGTTCGAAGCATAAAGGTTGCAACGGGGAGCTGAAAGAGGTGCTTAAAACTGGAAAAGAGGCGAGTAAAACGCTTCTTAAAACTCTCGGCGGGAATATGAAAAAGCATATGAAAGCCGGTGGCGCCGTGGAGGCTCTATCCTTTTGCTCCGTGAATGCCGCCGGACTCACCGCGGAAGTATCCGCGAAGTTTGGAGAGAAAGTCGATGTCAAACGAATCACTCTAAAACCGAGAAATCCGGCCAATATGGCCGAAGGTAGTGAAAAGAAGATACTCGAAGCGCTCGATACGCTAAAGAGCAACGGAGTGAAAATGCCTCGCTACCTTCTGCAAAAAGTGGAGTCTGGCTACAAATACTATAAACCGCTGGTAATCAACAAGAGAGTGTGTCTGAAATGCCACGGCGACTCGATCGACAAGGATCTTGCGGCAGAGATCAAAAAGCGCTATCCTACCGATATGGCTACAGGCTACAGGATGGGTGATCTAAGAGGTGCTATCGTAGTGACGATAGAGAGATAGAGCTACGGTGCGCCATTTGCGCCGCACTCTTTCAGGAGTGGGCAGCCATAGCGGCGCAGTCGCTGTTCGAGTAGGGGCAGCGTTTGGCGATAGTCATCGTAAACATATCCTCTTCTATCCCCTCCTCTTGCCTCTCTTTGTGTCTGAGTGCCGCTTTGAAAGCGGTAAGAACTATATTCGCACCATCTTGGGATTGTGTTGAAACTGCCGTAACCTGCTCTCCCTCCGGTTTGCTCGGGTCGATCTTCGGCGGCTCTATGGCGTCGTACGCTTTTGAAACCTCATCCTCCAGTTGAGAGACCCTCTCTTTTGCACCGGCGACGGTGTCTCCTTCTATCATTTCCGTCAGAATTGAGCCGAGAATTACAATATCTTCGGATCCGTGTGCCACATAGGATGCTTTTTCGATCACACCGTTTTCGATTTTCATATAGATCGTGGCATAGTTTTGGTTTGTACTGTCCAGACCGGTCCCTACGGCATTGGCATCATCGAGGGCGCCGTAGTTTTTCGGATCGGCGAAGTGTTTGAGCGCTTCGGCACTTATCTCGTCAAGCGGTGCTTCCATATTCACTATCCTCTTTTCATTTAAAGTAGATGAAATATAAAAAGTATGATAGCACTGCATCTCTTTAGATGCCCTTTTGTAGTATCCGATACTTATCCTCTCCATGAAAAACTGCTAAAATTGTTCCATGAAAAAACTCTTTTATATTCTGCTTCTTTCCGTAACGCTTTTTGGTGTAGAGTTTCGCGTTGCAACATACAATGTAGAAAACCTCTTCGATCTTGAAAAGAGCGGAACGGAGTATACGGAGTATATACCCTTTACCGGGTACGGCTGGAACGAAAAAAACTATAGACGCAAACTCGAAAACATATCGAAAGTGATATGCGACTTGAAACCGGATATCATTGCCCTTCAGGAGATAGAGAGTGCGAAGGCTCTCGACGCTTTGAAAAGATCGGTCGCAGAGTGCGGCATCGAGCTTCCATACAGTGCGATAGCCGATGAAAAGCCGACTACGGTGAAAAACGCACTTCTATCGAGATTCCCCATTCTTCAAAAGCGTGAGATAGACCCGGACGGAACTTTGAGGATCAGAAATATACTCGAAGTGAAACTCGATATCGAAGGGAGTGAGTTGACCCTCTTCGTAAACCACTGGAAATCGCGCAGCGGTCCGGAGAGTATGCGTATAGTGAGCGCTGAAGCGTTGATGAAACGCCTTGAAAACTTCAAAGGTGAGTATATTTTGCTTGGCGATTTCAACAGCAACTGGAACGAATGGCGTGTTATAGGTCGATCAAAACGCCTCAACGATACCGGCGGAGTGACCGGGATAGGCGATATCCTGAAAACCTCCCGTAGCAAAAAAGCCGTTACGAAAAAGGAGATCGAGCCACCATACCATACAAATCTATGGCTGGAGCTCCCTTCAGGGCTTAGGTGGTCACACAACTTCTTCGGCAGAAAGAGTGCGCTGGATCATATAATACTTCCCGCTTCGATGTTCGATAAACACGGCATCAACTATGTAGACAGAAGCTTCGGCTCTTTCAAGCCCTCATATCTGTTCAGTTCAAACGGTGCTGTCTACCGCTGGCAGAAAGCCAAAAGAGGATATGGCAAGCATCTTGGACGGGGTTTTTCGGATCATCTTCCGATTTATGCGGAGTTTACAACCGGGCCTTTCGAGTTCAGGAAAAAGAGCGCTGATAAAGAGTATGAAGCCGAAAGCGGAAGCGCTCCTGCATCTGTATCGGTAGCGAAGCTGTATGAAATGGTACCCGGTCCGTGCAACCTCCTTCTTGAAAATGTGGCAGTCATATACAAAAAAGGGCCCTTCGCGATTATCAAGAGAGAAGATGATAGAGCTTTTTTGATCTACAAGGATGTTGAAGAGCTCGTGCCCGGCATGCGGTACGATATAGTCGTCAAACGGCTTTATCGATATAGAGGGCTCCCAGAGATTACCCGGATAGATATTGCAAAAGTACGTACCAATACCGATATCGATCCTTTTTTTATATTCCATCCGTCGCGAATCGACTTGAAAGAGCATCTAAACGAAGTCATAGGCGAGATAGAGGGTATATATCGTCGCGGCTATCTATACTACGGGAGAGGAAAAAAGATAAAACTTTATTACAGAGATAGATCCAAAAGGCCTGAAAACGGCGCAAAGATTGTGTTGAAAAATGTAAGAGTCGGCATATATAAAAACAGGGCCGAGCTGGTGATAGATTAACATCGCTTTTATCGATAGTGGATTAGAATATCACGATAGAGTTGACCTAAGGAAAATAAATGGACGGCGTCGAGCTGAGTACGATCTTTTTGGTGGCGCTTTTGGGATCGTTCGGCCACTGTATAGGAATGTGCGGCGGATTTGTGCTCGCCTATACCGCAGCCAAGGTAGATACCAAATGGTCGGCAAGAAGGCAGTTTCTCGCTCACCTGCTCTATAGTGTCGGACGAGTATCGAGCTATATGGTCGTCGGCGCCGTTTTCGGTTTCCTTGGGCAGAAGGTCGGCTTCAATATGACCGCCAAAGGTATACTCTTTATGGTAGTCGGCTTTTTGATGCTTTTGATAGGGCTTTCGCTCATAGGAAAGATAAGGTTTTTGAACTCCGTAGAATCTTCGGTGGCGCGCAGCTCGTTTTTCGGCAGAATGATAAAGGCGGCCATACACTCCAAAAGTCTTGTCAGTTTCTTTTTTATGGGTATGCTAAACGGCTTTATCCCGTGCGGACTCGTCTACTTTTTCGCAACGGCGGCCATTGTGGCCGGATCGGCTATAAAAGGTGCTGCGGTTATGGGGGTTTTCGGCCTCGCCACAATACCGGCCATGCTTGGAGTCGGAATCTTCTCTTCGTTCATAAAAGGCTCTTCCTACCGTATGCTTGTTATCAAGATAGCATCCGTTATCGTCATGCTTTTCGGTCTGTTTACAATCTATAAAGGGTATGTGATGATAGTCCATCCGCATATGATGATACAGAAGATGCAGAAGATGCATGAGAAGATGCCGATTTTGCAGCAGAAAGAGAGTCTGCCCGGCGCTTATGACTCCAAGTAGATTATAGCAAGCGTGAATATCCAGATAAGCAGCGTAAATGTTACCGAAAACAGCACCATGGCGCTGGCGGCGTCTTTTGCGTATTTGGCAAGTTTGTGGTATTCGGGGCTGGCCAGATCCACCACTCTTTCGATCGCACTGTTTGCCAGCTCGCTGATAAGTACCGGAAAGAGCGAAAGGGCCAGTACGGCTTTTGCTATGAGTGCAAAAGGAGCGAAGATCAGAAGTATCCATACTACAACGGCGATAGATACTTCGATTTTAAAGGCAGTCTCGTTTTTAAAAACCTCCATAAAACCCTCAAAAGCGTACCCGGCATTCTTCCATATGGAGTATTTTGGCTGATTTCTCATGACCTTTTCTCCCTTATGGCACGATAGAGAGATATTTTCTCCTTCAGACGCTTCGAAAGGTAGGGACTCGTCTGCGATAGCATATCCAAAATCATCTGGGCATTGGAGATGATCGTCTCTATCTTCTGCGGTTTCCAGTCAATCGGGGCCGGAAGCATGCTGCTTATTCTGTCGGCCATTTTCGCCATCGCGATTTCCGGAGGCTGTTCCAGAATCCTGACAAGAGACTCCTTTAGCTGCTGCTCTTTTGGAAGAGCTTCGTTTTTTGTCATCGCCCCTACTCCTTCGGCGACAGCTTTGCCGAAATCTTTTTTTATCGAAGATAGCGTGACATCGCTTTTTTCCACGACATCGTGGAGTATGGCACATATGGCGGCCAGGTTTACATCGAACTTCTCACCGGCTGCCGAAGCCGCGAATATTTCGTAAGAGGCGGCGACAGGATGTGTGATATATGGATCGCCAAACTTTGTAATCTGTCCGTAATGCGCCCATGCGGATAGACGGACGGCTTTGTGAAATAGATCTGTATTTGGTATCATTCGTAGACTTTGAAACGTTTTTTGGAAGTTTACCAAAAAAAGGAATAATTTGTTGGAAAAACTTATCGACTCTCTTCTTGAAGCTGGAGATCTTTTTCGCGAAGGTTTCCACTCCGCAAAAGAGATCAGCCACAAAGGTACCGTCGATCTCGTAACAGAATATGACGTAGCTGTGGAGAATCTTTTGAAAGAGAGAGTCTCGAAACTCTTTCCGGATTATACGATCGTAGGCGAAGAGAGCGGTGATGAGTTTTGTAGAGCTCCAAAAGCGGTATATATCGATCCGATTGACGGGACTACGAATTTTGTACACAAGATACCCTTTTGTGCGATATCCGTAGGTGTATGGGAGGATGGCAGGCCTATTGTAGGTGCTGTCTACAACCCTGTTTTGAATGAGCTGTTTTATGCCGAAAGAGGTATGGGAGCCTACTGCAACAAAAGAAGGATTTACGTCTCTGATACATCTTTGCTGCAGCAGTCGCTCGTTGCTACCGGCTTTCCATACACAAAAGTTGAGATGGGGCACGATTTCGAATGGGTAACCGAAACGATAAAGAATCTACTGCCGGTTACACAGGATATTCGGCGCCTGGGTGCGGCTTCGATAGATATCTGTTATGTAGCCAACGGTACCTTCGATGCATTCTACGAGTGCAACCTCAAGCCGTGGGACGTTGCGGCGGGCATACTTGTCGCAGAGGAGGCCGGTGGAAAGGTGACGAACCACCTGGGTGAGGAGTATAGACTCGGCGATCCGGTCGTGGTCGTCTCAAACAGTCGCAATCATGATGCTTTGATCGACAAATTGGCATATTACAGGGGGAGAAAAGATGGAGAGACTCGACAAGAGAGAGGTTGATATGCTGATGCAGATAGTGTCGGATCACTATCCCAATCAGCAGATATTCCATATCAGTGACGGCAACAACGATCTACACGACTATCTGTTTGAGCTTACGAAAAGAAGGGGGTATGAGTACGACCTTCGCATCGTAGGGGATCCTTTTGAGTGCTCGTTCGATCCAAAAGATCATCCAGGGTGCACGATAGAGGAGCTCGACCTCGGCAGAAAAGCTTTCAACAAACATGCGAGACTCTACGAGTATGCCTTTGTCACTCTGGAGGATCATATACTCGAAGATGATTTTCAGCTCTTCTTGCAAAAGATATACAGGATGATGAAAAACTCCGGAATAGTTGTACTGATGCCGAAAAAGGATGGAAGATTCCGGGAGAGAATCGATACGATGCTCGAAGATGGATACTTCGTAGCCATCAACCATATCGATCTTTTCGATGGTTACGATATTGTAAACGCCAGAAAGATGCACGGCTGGCACCGTTAGGAGAGATATATGCAAAACCGGACTTATACACTCGATGAGGCCGTCTCGTTTTACGAGGAGAGTAGATACGAAGAGGCGATGAGCGCCTTTATGCATCATAGAAAAAACCCCGAAGCCCAGTACTATATCGGTATGCTCTATTATGAAGGTTTCGGTGTCGAAAAGAGTGTCGAAGAGGCGAAAAGATGGTTCAAGAAGGCTTCCCGTGCCGGAAGCCTGGATGCGGAGTATATGCTTCTTTGCTGCGAGGGCAATACATCCAGTTGCTGTAAAGGCTAACGGAGTGTTATAGAGATGTTTTTGTCAATGCTCTCTTTTTGAAACGCACCCGAGAGGTTCAGGTATGCATGGGCCTCGTCTTCCCATCGTATGAATTTTGTTCTGAAATAGTCTACGTCATCTATATCGAAGGCCGTTTCATCAGAGACTTCGTTCAGCAGATCGGCCGAAGCCGGTACATACTCGAGACGATACCTGCCGTCCTCATCCTTTTTGTAAAAGCTGACGAACGTTACTTTTGAAAATTTCAACGTCTCGACCGCCAGCCACGATCCTTCCGGAGAGGGTATGACACGATAGTCGAGCGCACCGCTTTGAAGCTCGTAACTGCCGTTGTCTTCAAGGATATACAACGACCCCTCTTTTACTTCCGTGACCAGACTCTCCTCGAATCCGGGATGATACGATACGCCTCCTTTATCGTCGAGGAAGCAGCCTTGCAGTAGAAGAAGGGTTAGAATGATAAATGTTTTACGCATGGATTTGAGATCTTTCAAAAGATGAAAACCGAAAAGAGTCCATTAAAAAGGTGCATTTCGTTACAAAGTATCCGCACGTTTCGGACTCGATGCCGGCAATGGGTTCGATTTCATAATATTTTTCACGATTATGAACAGCTCTTTGGGCAAAAAAAATCGATTTTTTCGCTTCGGATATGACAGCGCAGTTTATTCCCGGCATATAACACCCCTTTCAAGACTGCTTGTCAGTAGATACCGATCGGAAGCATCAACTTTGCATATTAATCATAATACAACTATTAAAATTAAATTAGAGTTAAAAGGTTGCTTGAAAGCTACACTATTCGTAGATATTTTGAACAGGCTGTTTCAGACTCTATATAAAAGAAGAGTTTTGAA
>JAMONQ010000101.1 GCA_027065635.1 Campylobacterales bacterium
ATCCGAACATAAAAAGATTGACTGCCACCGCCGATACGACAACCGCAACCAGCGCAAGACTCAAATATCCTATCTTAGAGAGAGTGGATAAATTCGTCATAGCTGACCCCCTCCTTTTCAAGAATATCGACAAGCAACTTTTCCGACGCGGCGAGCCCGCCTCCTCTTTCGGCATCGAGCAGCGCCCTGTATAGCTGGGTAACCTTTGCGACCTTCGCAGGATCAGGTGCCCTTCTTACGGAAAAGTATCCGATTATCTCTCCGCTGACACTGTCGAACGAAGGTGTGACCGTCGCATATACCCAGTAAAACGAGCCGTCCTTTGCCAGATTTTTCACATAGGCGTTGATCTCCTCGCCGCTTTGAATCCCGTCCCACAAAAGCTTAAAGACAGCCTTTGGCATATCGGGATGGCGGATGATACTGTGTGGAGCTCCCAGAAGCTCCTCTTCGCTATAACCGCTTATCTCGATGAACTTCTTGTTCCCATAGGTTATCCTGCCCCTCTTGTCGGTTTTCGAAACGAGTATTCTATCAGGCTCTAAAAGCCTCTCTACCGCCTTAGGCTCAGGTCTTCTCATTCCCCCTCTCCCTTCACCATGTTTTTTGTGCGACGGACAAAAGAGCTATTTTGGTTCAAGCTCCCTTTTTAGAAACTCACCCGTATAGCTTCCTGTCTCTTTGTGACTCGCTGCAACCTCCTCCGGTGTACCGAAAGCTATGATTCGGCCGCCCTTGTCCCCTCCTTCGGGGCCCATATCGATAATATAGTCGGCGTTTTTGATCATATCGAGGTTGTGCTCGATCACAAGTACGCTATTTCCCAAATCGGTCAAATGGTGCAGAACTTTAGTCAAACGGTCCACATCGGCGAAGTGAAGCCCTGTAGTCGGTTCGTCAAGAATATAGAGAGTATTTCCGGTATCTCTTCTGCTCAACTCCTTTGCGAGCTTTATACGCTGGGCTTCGCCTCCGGAGAGAGTCACCGCGTTCTGGCCAAGCGTTATATATCCAAGCCCCACATCGTGAAGGGTTTTCAGCTTTGCAAAAATCTTCGGAATATGTTCGAAAAAACGCAATGCTTCATCTACACTCATAGCGAGCACATCGGCGATATTTTTCCCCTTGTAGTAGATTTCGAGTGTCTGGGGATTGTAGCGTTTTCCTTTGCAGGAGTCGCACTTTACCATGATATCCGGCAGAAAGTGCATCTCGATCTTTATCTCTCCTTCCCCCTGACACTTTTCACAGCGCCCGCCTTTTACGTTGAAGCTGAACCGTCCAGGCTTGTAGCCTCTGATCTGCGCCTCTTTCGTTTTTACAAAAAGCGCACGGATCTCGTCCATAACCCCCGTATAGGTGGCGGGATTCGACCTCGGGGTACGACCTATGGGACTCTGGTCCAGGTATATCACCTTGTCCAGATGTTCGAGTCCCTCTATCTCCACACCGTCTACTTTCTGTACCTTTTTTGCACGATTTAGCATCTCCTTGGCCACCGGCAGAAGTGTCTGAAGAATCAGTGAACTCTTTCCGCTTCCGCTTACGCCTGTAATACAGACGAAATTTCTAAGAGGAATTTTGGCACTCAGACCTCGTATGTTGTTTATGCTCACGTTTTTTATCTCGAGCCACTCGCTCTGCTCTCTTCTGTAAAAATATTCTATCTTTTTACGTTCGGTAAGATACTCCGCAGTCAGGGTATCCGACTTTTTCAAGTGTTCAAGAGAACCGGCAAAAACCACTTCTCCGCCGAACTTTCCGGCTCCCGGACCGATATCGACAATGAAGTCGGCCGCTTCTATCGTCTCCTTGTCATGCTCTACGACAATTACGCTGTTGCCTTTTTGCTGAAGCGATTTGAGAGTACGGATGAGTTTTTGGGTATCTCTTTCGTGCAGACCTATACTCGGCTCGTCCAGAACATACATCACTCCGGTAAGACCGCTGCCGATCTGACTGGCAATACGGATCCGCTGCGCCTCGCCTCCGCTGATTGTTCTCGCGTCTCTTCCGAGCGTAAGGTATCCGAGCCCGACATCGTACAGAAAAAAGAGTCTCTCCCGGATCTCCTTGAGTATGGGCTGGGCGATC
>JAMONQ010000102.1 GCA_027065635.1 Campylobacterales bacterium
TTTTTAGAGCCTCTTCCATCGCCCTGGCCCACTCCTGCTCCGTTTCTGGATCGAGCTCTGCCGGCGGAAGCGGAAACTTCTGCTCTTTTTTGTCGTCTCCGTCCCGAGGAGCCTGCTCTTTTATCCTGTTCTTGTTCTGTTCGTTGAAGCCCTCTTCATTGCTCTCGTCATCGTTGTAGTCTTCATTTCGGATCTCGTCTTTTAGCTGCGCATAGATCTCTTCGGCATACATACCGCTAAAACGGTCGTCGTAGTTGGCACGCTCCGGGATTGCAAAGCCGTTCTCTTTGAGTATGGAGTTTATGGCGTAATCGGTAGCCAGCTGCCAGAGCCAACCCTGACGGGAGACTCTTCTGTTTTCATGAGAGAGAACATGGTGCATCACACTGTTGGCCAGGGCAAACTCTATCGTCTCCACCGGCTCTTCGGCAAAATAGGCCTCGTTATACTGAAGGGTTCTGCCGTCGCTCAAAAAGGCTTCCATATCCGCCGCTTCACACTTCAGGCGGCTGGCAAGCATACCGAAGTACGGATGCTTTACGACAAGTCTCGTTTTGGCTTTCGCTATCTTTTGTTCTACGTTCATGCCAGCAGATAGCCAAAAGCCTTGATCCAGCGTTTCCACTCTTTAGCCTTCTCCAGAAGGACCCCTTTTTGCTGAAGTTCCCTTACGATCATAACCGAAAACTCCGGATCGAGTTCAATCAGATAGGCAAGAAGGTTTTCGAGCACATCGGTAGATGTTTGCGAAGAAACTCTCGTGACGATCATCGAAGATAGCACATGCAAAGCGTTGGGATCTTTGGGGACAGGCTGCGTTTTCCCCTCCAAAATCGCATCGAGATCGGGAAGATCCTCAGCGGCAGATCTCCAGCTGAGAAACTCGGCTGCCAACTCCTCACCTATACTTCCGGAAATCAGCGGCATCAAAAGCTCCGGCTCTGGAGTAGATTTCAAAATCCGGTCTACATACTCCCAGCTTCTTGGAGTGGCAAAACTTCTATGAACCGACTTGGCATCGAACATGAAAAGTGCATCGGGCCTGGCCGATATAAAGCCGACGACAGAGTGATCGAAACCGTTAGCCATAGCCCAGCTTCGCCACTGCGCGGCGTCGATCTCCATCTCCAAATGCACGAATCTGTTTGCCAGAGGAGCCGGCATCCTGAATACGGCACCCCTGTCGCTCTCCCTGTTTCCGGCCGCCACTATCGCCCACCCTTCAGGCAGCTCGTACTCTCCTATCCTGCGATCCAAAATGAGCTGATAAGCGCTTGCCTGCACCATAGGCGCCGCAGTGTTTAGCTCGTCCAGAAACAAGATCCCCTCCGGACTGGATCCATCCGGCAAAAATGCCGGAGGCGCCCATACAGCCTTGTGCGTCTCCTGATCGAAAAACGGGAAACCCCTAAGGTCGGTAGGATCCAGAAGAGTCAACCTCAGATCTATAAAATCCACTCCGCGATCCGAAGCTATCTGTCGAACGATGGAGGATTTTCCTATTCCGGGGGGTCCCCATAAAAAGGTTGGAACCTTCTCGTCCACCAGGTGGGATATCGCCGCTTTGACTTCAACGGGACGCATCTGACTCCTTTTTCAAAACTTACAACTTACGATACACCCCTACGGGGTTGAGACCATCTTCACATTCCGATATTGTGCTTGATATATGCGCCAAACGCTTCGTTTCTCTTTACTATCGTATTGAGTTCAGAATCTGTCTGGTACCCCAAAAGAATATCGATAGGAGTGGACGGATTGGATGCTAGAGCCGCCATGATTCCCCTATCCCTGATTTTCGAGAAGTTCTTCAAATGAACCTGAGGCATGGAAGGGTTTGCGGCCAAACCGATATACACCTCCTTATCCCTAATACGCAGCAGTTTTTGCAGTATATCTTCGCCTACCGCTTCGTTTGTCGCCAGCTTTCTGTATATAGCCATCTCCTTTTTTGCATAGAGAGCTTCATATACCGCCGGCGAGACTCTCTCGTTTTCAGCCAATGATTCCAAAAGGGACGACTTGCCGCTCCGTATTAGTTTCAAGGCGTTCTCTTCGCTCAGGTGCCAGTTTTTGCCTATGGCCCGAAGTGTATCCTCATCGTACTCTTGTATATCGTCAAGTATCCTGTCGCTCAACGGCTGACTCTTCAAAAACGAGAGTCTGACGGCTTCGATACCGCTCTTTAAAAGCCTTTCATGAAGAGATGGATCGAGCGACGGATTTTTGGCGAGTGCCTCCAGAACAAGCTCGCTTCCGTTATCGTACAGTCTGTGCTGCAATTCGGTCGGAAGCTTTTCATGCATCGCCGCAAACGCTCTTTCGCGCTCTATCCTGGAGCCGGCATACTTCTTCAGCAAAGATTCAGGAATTGCAGGATTGATCAGTAGCGACTCGTGCAAAGTCCGGGGCATCCATACATCGACGCTTCGCTGACTGATTTCATAATCCGGTATCATTGCCATCGCTTCGAGCAATTTCTCATCATCGCACTGCGCCGCAACCAGAAAGGGACCGAGGGGGGAGTACTGGATATTGTGGTTACTATTTATATCAGGATAGTATCTGGCCACCAGCGATCCTGCGACATCACGGTTTTCATCTGTCTCGAAAGGTCCCTTCCCCTCCCAGTCGTACAGCTTCAGGATTTCACAGTAGAGCCGGTCGGGAATCGCCCGGTTGTTGAGCAGATTGATTATGCGCTCTTTGTTTCTAAACAGGGTAAGACTGCCGAGCAGTGCATCACGATCGATCGTTGCGGCATAATATCTTTCAAGCTCCTCTATGGATACGACAGGAATACCTTTTTTCTCCATCGAATCGCACATCGCTTCCTCGACCGGATTTACCAGCCTGCCAAACACGATCATCCCGATCGATTCGTCACTCTCGTCATCCGCTCTGACAGCCCCCGACTGCTCCAGAAAGAGCTCTATATCCTCCCTGCTCATCGTCTTTGTCTTGCCGACAAAAAGAACGCTCTTTCCCGCAAGCTTGTCGACTATCTTTTCGATACTCATCGTATAGGCCTCAAAATGGATTTGCAATCTTTTTGTCCAGCCACTCTTTTGCCCTCTTTCTTCCGAGTTTTCTCGCATAATCGGCCGCACTCAACCCCATCTCGTCCACGGCAAAGATATCGGCTCCCTTTTCATATAGCAGCTCCATCATTTCGATATAATCGAAGCTCGCTGCCAGCATCAGTGCCGTCATCCCGCTCTCTCTGGCTGTAACGGACGGATCGATTCCGTACTCCATAAGAAGTTTCGCCAGATCGGTTCTGTTCTTTTCGACCGCCTCGTCAAGCAGACCGACACCCTCAGGAGTCTTCCAGAAGATATCGGCTCCGCAAGACAGAAGCATGCGTACCATCTGCTCCGAAGAGTTGTGGCGGATAGCCAGCGCAAGCAATGAGCGTCCATCCTCATCACAAAGATTCGGATCGCATCCGGCATCGAGCAGTTTCCTAACCGGCTCTATGTCATCACGACATACCGCCTCTATCAATTCTCTGTTTTTCTGATTCATACCGGGATTATACCAACAAACAAGAAAAGGTAGGAAGGAAACTCATTTTAATTTTCTATTTTTAACTGATATTACGGTGGTGACCCCGGCGCGATTCGAACGCGCGGCCTTCGGATTAGGAATCCGACGCTCTATCCAGCTGAGCTACGGGGTCTGGCGACAGAAGAGTGAGAGTGGTTGTACTTGGATCGGGGTGGACGCAAAGCGTCCACCCGTAGGTTTTCATATAAGGCTATTACCGTTTTGTTTAACCGTTGCGCTTCTTGATGATTTCGTCGGCTACGTTTTTGGGAACCTCTTCATAGTGATCAAACTCCATCGCGTAGGTTCCGCGCCCTTGTGTAGCTGACCTCAGATCTGTCGAGTAGCCGAACATCTCGGCGAGCGGGACGAATGCGTTGACGATCTTGTTTCCGTGGCGATCTTCCATGCTGTTGATCTGCCCGCGGCGTCTGTTGAGATCTCCGATAACGTCACCCATATAGTCCTCCGGAATCTCCACCTCGACTTTCATGATAGGCTCGAGAATTACCGGATTCGCCTTTTTGGCACCCTCTTTAAAGCCCATCGATCCGGCAAGTTTGAAGGCCATCTCAGAAGAGTCGACATCATGGTAGCTTCCGTCATAGAGTGTGACGCGCACATCCTCTACAGGGTAGCCGGCAAGAACACCGTTTTGCATAGCCTCCTGCACACCCTTGTCGACTGCCGGGATATATTCGCGAGGAACGACTCCTCCCTTGATTTCGTCTACGAACTCGTAGCCGCTACCGGGCTCCATAGGCTCAAGCTTCAAGAAGACATGACCGTACTGTCCGCGTCCTCCTGACTGCTTGGCATATTTGTACTCCTGCTCGACAGGAGTTTTGATAGTCTCGCGATATGCAACCTGCGGCTGTCCCACTTCCGCTTCGACCTTGAATTCACGCATCATACGGTCTACAAGAATTTCAAGGTGCAGTTCTCCCATTCCGGAGATGATGGTCTGACCGCTCTCCTCGTCGGTATGTACGCGGAAGCTCGGATCCTCTTCGGCAAGCTTCTGAAGCGCCACGGACATCTTCTCCTGGTCGGCTTTGGTCTTAGGCTCGACCGCAACAGAGATGACCGGATCGGGAAACTCCATTCTTTCGAGAATCACCTTCTCTTTTTCGTCACAAAGAGTGTCACCGGTCAGTGTGTTTTTAAGACCGACACATGCACCGATTTCGCCCGCATGTATCTCTTTGATCTCTTCGCGCTTGTTGGAGTGCATCTGAAGAAGTCGGCCGATACGCTCTTTCTTCCCTTTGGTTGAATTGTAAACGTAGCTTCCCGCCGTAGCGATACCGCGATATACACGGATGAATGTAAGCTGTCCGACAAAGGGGTCTGTCATGATCTTGAAGGCCAAAGCGGCGAACGGACCGTCATCGGTAGAGTTGACCTCTACCGGATTTCCTTCGAGATCTTCGGCGTGAATGTTTCGTACTTCTGTAGGTGCGGGCAGATAGTCTACGACCGCATCGAGCATCGGCTGAACACCCTTGTTCTTGAATGCGGTACCGCACAGCATCGGAACCATCGTCATATCGAGAGTAGCCTGCTTGATTCCGCTTTTTATCTCTTCGACCGTGAGCTCTTCTCCGCCGAAATATTTTTCCATAAGCTCTTCGCTCGTCTCGGCGACGGCCTCTATCAGCTTCTCTCTGTACTCGTTCGCTTTATCTACGAGATCGGCCGGGATATCGGTAACTTCGAATTTCTGTCCGAAGCCTTCATCCTCCCAGATTATCGCTTTCATCTCGACAAGATCCACTACACCCTTGAAGTCGTCTTCGGCACCTATCGGTATCTGGATCGGAACCGCGTTTGACTTGAGGCGCTCTTTAATCTGTCGCTCGACTTCGAAAAAGTCGGCACCGATTCGGTCCATCTTGTTGACGAACGCCATACGGGGAACACCGTATTTGTTGGCCTGGCGCCATACTGTTTCAGACTGAGGCTGGACTCCGCCGACGGCACAAAAGACCGCTACCGCACCATCGAGTACGCGCATGGAGCGCTCGACTTCGATCGTGAAGTCGACGTGGCCGGGGGTGTCGATGATATTGATCTGGTGGTTTTTCCAAAAGCATGTAGTCGCAGCGGAAGTGATCGTGATACCGCGCTCCTGCTCCTGCTCCATCCAGTCCATCGTCGCCGCACCGTCGTGGACCTCACCGATCTTGTGAGAGAGTCCGGTATAAAACAGGATTCTTTCGGTAGTTGTTGTTTTACCGGCATCGATATGTGCGGCGATACCGATGTTTCGTACACGTTCAATAGGTGTTTTTCGTGCCATCGTTGTTTCCTTTGAGAATTGGTAAATTTTGTCGTGATTATAGCGAAGAGAAGTTTAAAAAAGACCAAACAGGCGGAGCCTGTCCGGTCGGCGGATAACGCGGAAGTCCGATAGGCCTACCATCTATAGTGGGCGAACGCTTTATTCGCTTCCGCCATCTTGTAGGTATCCTCTTTTTTCTTGTAAGCCGCGCCTCGTTTCTCAGCCGCTTCCATAAGCTCGTTGGCGAGTCTTGCAGCCATAGTCCGTTCGTTGCGCTTACGAGCGGCGTCTATGATCCATCGGATCGCAAGCGCCTGCTGTCGAACCGGTCTTACTTCGATAGGCACCTGGTAAGTTGCGCCGCCTACACGTCGGCTTTTGACTTCCATAAGAGGTTTGACGTTTTCGATCGCCTCGTCAAAGATTTCGATCCCCTTCTTGCCGGTCTTCTCTTCGGCGATCTTCAAAGCACTGTACATTACTGTTTCTGCAACGGACTTCTTACCGTCAAGCATTATTCCGTTGATAAACTTGGTGACCACTTTAGAGTTGTATATAGGGTCAGGCATCACTTCACGAACCGGTGCTCGTCGTCTTCTCATTATTCTTTTCCTCTACTTGAAATTATTTGGGGCGCTTCGCACCGTATTTGGAGCGTGAAACTCGTCTGTTAGCCACTCCTGCCGTATCGAGTGCTCCACGCACGATATGGTACTTTACACCCGGAAGGTCTTTTACACGACCGCCTCGCACCAATACAATCGAGTGCTCCTGCAGGTTGTGTCCCTCACCGGGAATGTAGCTGATCACTTCAAAACCGCTGGTAAGTCTGACTTTTGCGACTTTCCTCAGGGCCGAGTTCGGTTTTTTCGGTGTCGTTGTATAGACACGCGTACATACTCCGCGACGCTGCGGACACTTCACAAGCGCGGGAGATTTTGACTTTTTGATTACCTTTTTGCGTTCTTTTCGAACCAATTGATTGATGGTAGGCACTCAAATTCCTTTCTTAAATTTAAATTCTGGCTGGAAATCGATGGCTAATCTTATCCAAACAAACATAATATTTTACTTAAATTAAGCATCTTTTAATAATGTGGGGCTTTTCTGCATCCATTCATAGAAGAGAGCGTCGCTATTGGGCGTCGCTCTCTTCAAGTTTTACCTCATCTTGGGAGTAGAGACCGGTACCGACAGGTATCAGGCGTCCGATAATTACATTCTCTTTAAGATCGTCAAGCGGATCCACTTTCGCCGAAATACTCGCCTCGGTAAGTACCTTTGTCGTATCCTGGAAAGAGGCTGCCGATATGAAGCTATCGGAGCTTACTGCCGCTCGAGTGATACCTACGAGTACCGGCTCCGCAATAGCCGGCTCGCCGCCGAGCTTGATGATTCGCTCGTTCTCCTCCATGAACTGCCGTCTGCTGACCAGGTCTCCGGCTATAAACTTGGTATTTCCGCTGTCTACGATGCGCACCTGCCTCAGCATTTGCGAATAGATGATTTCTATATGCTTGTCGGAGATGTTGACCCCCTGTCTGCGGTAGACCTGCTGAATCTCACTGACCATATAGTAGTGCAGCGCTTTTTCGCCGAGTATTCTCAATATGTCATGACTGCTGACCGTACCGTCTGTCAACTTTTCGCCGGCATGGACGAACTCGCCGTTGTGAACGAGAATCTGCCTTGACTTGTCGACGAGATATTCGCTTGTCTGGCCATTCTCGTTCGATATGATTATGCGCTCTTTTCCGCGAAGCGGTTTACCGAATGAAACTACACCGTCCATCTCGGCAATAAGCGCCGGGTTTTTGGGTCTTCTTGCCTCAAAGAGTTCGCTGACGCGCGGCAGACCTCCGGTAATATCGCGGGATTTGATCACCGCTTTTGGAGTTTTGGCCAGGATATCGGCTATCTTCACTTCATCTCCGTCCTGGACAAATATAGCCGTCTTCGGCTCCATGCTGTAACGGATGATTTCACCGCTCTGTGTCGCGAGAACGATCGCGGGCTTGTATCCCGGAGGAGTATACTCGTTTACCTCGAGGCGTGTCTGGCCCGTGATTTCATCGAACTGCTCGCTTGCCGTGATTCCCGGAATGATATCTTCAAAAGTGACTCTTCCGTTCTCTTCGGCTATTATCGGGTCGGTATAAGGATCCCACTCCGCTATGACGGTATGCTCCGCACTTACCGGTTCGGCAATTACAGTATCGTTGTCGACCTTTTCGTCATCCCCGACTTTGATAATCGATCCGCGCGCTATGTAATGCCTGTTCGCTTCACGCCCTTCATCGTCGGCTACCACGGCGAAAAGACCCTTTTCGTCGATTTTGTCACCGGCTTTTACACCGTCGTATCTCTCGAGGTAGTCGCCTTTGAGGTGGAAATATTTAAGTGTACCTTTCGCTTCGGCCTTGATGGTCTGGGTAATCGGCGCACCGTTTTCAACTCTAAGCTCGGCAGCGTATGGAATACGGTTCGGAACGTTCCATCCGTCCTTGATAACCTCTACGATAGAATCCTTCTCTTCGACCCGCTTTCCGTTTGCGTAGGGAAGGAAGAACTTTCCTTCGATCTTGCCGCTTACACCTGCCAGCTCGTTCGGCTTGGCGACATCGCTCTTTCTAAGAACGTAGCGTACCTTTTCATCACCGTTCTCAAGCGTCAGTATTATCTCTTCATGGACTGTCTGTACAGAGAGTTCACCGCTAAACGGCGCCTTGATTTTCGGCTCCACAAGAAGAATACCGGCGTTCCTTCTGTTTGCAACGAGGAGTTTTCCTTCGCTGTTGCGGTATGTTTTGAGGTTGTAGTAGCGAATGAAACCCTCTTTGGTGGCTACTGCCTGGCGCTCCGCCTTCTCGCTCGATGCCGTACCGCCGATATGGAACGTACGCAGTGTCAGCTGTGTTCCTGGCTCACCGATGGATTGAGCGGCTATGATTCCGATAGCCTCACCCGGCTTGACCGGCTTTCCTTCACCCATATTGAGGCCGTAACACTTCGCACATACACCGTTTTGAACCTTACACGTAATCGGCGTTCTGATAGTGACGGCTCGAACACCGGCATCCTTGATCAGCTGGGCCTTCTCGTCATCTATCAGAGTACCTTCGGAGATAAGGATCTCGTTACTTATAGGATCGATGACATCGTCAGCGAGCACGCGTCCATGGACTCTCTCCTCGAGAGACTCTATCATCTCCGAACCGATAGTGATGTCGGTAATCTCGACACCTTCGTGAGTGCCGCAGTCATCTATCGTAACCTTGACGTTTTGGGCCACATCGATGAGCTTTCGTGTCAGATATCCGGCGTTTGCGGTTTTGAGAGCCGTATCCGCAAGACCCTTACGTGCACCGTGGGTCGAGATGAAGTACTCCAGAACGTTCAGCCCCTCCTTGAAGTTCGAAACGATCGGAGTCTCGATAATCGCCCCGTTGGGCTTCGCCATAAGTCCGCGCATACCGGCCAGCTGCCTGATCTGTGCAGCCGAACCTCTCGCACCGGAGTCGGCCATCATGTAGATAGAGTTGAATCCCTCTTTGTCTTCACGGATAAGCTTCATCATCTCCGCAGCGACCGCGTTGTTCGTATCGGTCCAGACATCGACGATCTTGTTGTAACGCTCCTGCTCGGTCAAAAGTCCCGCACCAAACTGCTGCTGAATTTCGCGAACCCGCTTTTTAGCCTCTTCTACCAGTTTGTATTTGGCATCGGGGATTCTTATATCGTCTGCAGAAATCGATACACCGGAGATCGTCGCGTATCTGAATCCGAGATCTTTCAGATTGTCCAGAAACTCCGCCGTAATCTCGAGTCCGCCGTACTTGTATACATGGTCGATAAGCGCGCCGATATCTTTCTTTTTGAGTACCTTGTTCCACATATGCTCCGGAACAAAATCAGGAAGAATCGATTTGAGAATCAGTCGACCGGCAGTAGTATAGACTATACGACCGTCGACGATCGTACGGACTCTCGCGTTGATCGCAAGATGCTCTCCGTCAAGTGCGGTAAGCACCTCTTTGACGTTGGCGAACAGCTTGTTGGAGCCTTTGACCCCCTGTCTCTCCAAAGAG
>JAMONQ010000103.1 GCA_027065635.1 Campylobacterales bacterium
GGATCTGCGTATCGATACCTATCGCGCTTCGGGAGCCGGCGGCCAGCACGTCAACAAAACCGAAAGCGCCATCCGCATCACCCATATCCCTACCGGCATCGTGGTGCAGTGCCAAAACGACCGCAGTCAGCATAAAAACAAAGCTACAGCCATGAAGATGCTAAAAAGTCGTCTTTACGAGCTGGAACTGGAGAAGAAAAAAGCCGAAGCGGACGGCGTAGAAAAGAGCGAGATCGGATGGGGCCACCAGATACGCTCATATGTTCTGGCTCCATACCAGCAGGTCAAAGATACAAGAAGCGGCCAGGCCTTCAGCAACGTAGACGCAATTTTGGACGGTGACATAGACAAACTGATCGAAGGAGTTTTGGTGGCCGAAGCGGAAAACGGCTAATATTAATTTTAGAAATTAAGCAATTATTTATTAGTTATTGCTTAAACTGTGCCCGAATCCATTATAAAGAGAGAACCGGGTGAAAAAAAGCGAACTACTCGAAAAGTATGCCGATACCATCGACCGCATGGTAAAGCGCAGGCATACCTATGCGGAGATTTCAGATCTTATCCGGGATGAAACCGGTATCAAGATCGGTCCTACCCAGATCTCCAGATTCATAACTTCCAGAAAGAGACGCAAAAAAGAGAGTCCGCACCCCTCTTCCGTCAAAACGAAAAACAGTACCGACACAATCACCTTCTACAAAAACGGTACGCTTTTTTGTTATCTGACACGAACCGAAAGCGGTATATACCACTTCAGCTACGACGAAGAGTATAAGGGCAAAAAAGAGTTCGCAAGCGGCATCTATGACAAGATTCCGCCGTTTCTCGAAAATCTGCTGCCCGAAGGAGAGAATCTGCGTCAACTCGAAAAGAGTGTCGGTACGAAGGAGAAGTTTGTCCTCCTGCAACACCTGGAAGACTCTTTCGGAGCCATCACCACGACTCCGGTTGCCAAACGGGTGCCGAACTTCTCCTACAATCCGGACTCCTACGAGGAGACACTTCTTTCGATAGAGGATATTCGCCTTTCGATTCCAAAGAAGATAATCGACTCGAAGCGGTTCAACTCTCCATTTTCCGGCGAAACGAGACTCTCGAAGCTATCCGGCGCACAGCCGAAATTGAGCGTAGTGTTTGAAAACGACGAACTTAGACTGCAAGAGAACCTCGAATACTCGAATGCGATAATGAAGGTCGACAACCTTAAATTCCGGGACCTTAACCTCGTGGAGAACATGCTTCTTTCCATAGCGAGGTTCGAACTCGGATTCGAAGTCGCCGAAGCCTTCGTAGTCGTGGACCGGCAGAAAGAGAAGGGCTTTCTGGCTGGAGATCCGATTGGTCACTTCATAACCCGCCGGTTCGACAGGCACCCGCCAGGCAAAATTTACGACGCATACGAACTCGCATCGCTGATGGGAATAGAGAGTGAACACAAATACTCTGCTTCCATGGAGGAGATATTCGAATTTCTCGAAATGAAACTTCCTCCCAAAGGTATACGCAACATCGCAAGACAGTTCGCCTTCAGCTATATCGTAGGCAACGGCGACCTCCATGTCAAAAACATCGCTCTTTTCAAAAAGGCCGGAGGTTTCACCCCTACGCCGGTTTACGATGTGGTCAATACCAAAATATACCCATCTTTACAAAAAGAGGATCTCGCAATACCGCTAAACGGCAAAACGGTCGTAACCCCGCAAGAGATTTTCAGTTTTTTGTCCAGCTATCTGAACAGAGGCGAGATACGGGAAATGGCCGAAACCGTAAACGGGAAATATAAAGAGTATATAGAGGCTACTCCGTTTGAGACACAAACGGCACAAAGTCTCGAAAACTTTTTTGAAAACCGTATGGACTCTTTGCACAAGGCATCTTTCTTTTCATAAACCGGCTTCCAAAGTCTTACTGAAAATTTTTATCAAGTAGATAGAACTTCGGCTATTTTAAGCTAAATATCGGCTATTTAAAACTTTCTTAAATATTATTTCAATAACATATAGTTAATCGAACCATCATTTTATTGATTTGTATCAAGCAAATCGCCGATGGGTCGTAGTAAAATTGTAGGGTAAAAGCTGTTCCGGCCAATTATATATAGGTACCGACACCTATATGGAGTTGACCGGAACGGTTAATCCTAAACCACAAGGGAGTAAGTATGAAAAAAATCAAGATGAGTCTTGTCGCAGCGATCGCAGCGGCAGCTGCGACCACAGGTGCCAATGCAGGTGTCCTGGACAGCATTCTCAGCAATCCGAAGCTCGACATAGAGCTTCGCCCGAGATATGAAGTGGTCGATGACAGTGTTCACAAAGAAGCAAATGCACTGACGGTACGTACAGCCATCGGTGTCAAGGCCGGTCTTCTGGGCGTCGACGGACTGAACACTCAACTGCAGGCGATGAGTGTCGATCACTTCGGACTGGTCAACGACTACAGTGTAAACGCGCCAGCAACAATTGATGATTATGCAGTTGTCGCCGATCCAGCCCAGACACGTATGACACAGGCGAACATCTCTTACACCGCCAACGGATTTACAGGAATCGTCGGTCGCAAAATGGTCGTTCTGGACAATGCCCGATTTATCGGTAACGTGGGCTGGAGACAAATGCCGCAAACTTACGACCTGGCTGCCGGTATCTTCAACGGCATCGAAAACCTGAGCCTTCTTGGTGCATATGTAACACGCGTCAATCAGGTTACCGGAAGCGTAGTGGATACAGGAAGTGTTCTTCTGCACGGCTCCTACAAGGTAATGCCGGAGCTGACCGTTACGGCATATGACTATATGATCCAAAACTATGCCGACCATATCGGTATCCGCGCTACCGGTAAAGTCAAACTCGATGCCGCGACTCTGAAGTATGAAGCAGAATATGCTATGCAGAACGATCCGACGATGGATGATGAGAACGATCCAAACCTTGCAATGCTGAAAGCGATCGGCGCTCCGGCAAGCACCTATACAGATCCTGCGAACATCAAGCAGGATGCAACATACTACAAACTTGCAGTCGATGCGATGGTAAACGGCTTTACAGTCGGAGCCGGCTATGAAGTACTGGGTGAAAGAGGAAGCGGTGCCAACGCATTCTACACTCCTCTTGCAACTCTCCACGCTATGAACGGATGGGCCGATGTATTCCTTCTTAAAACTCCTGACGAGGGTCTTGTAGATATGTCGCTCAAAGTCGGATACAACGCCGGAGAGTTCGGCAAGATCGTAGGAATCTATCACAGCTTTACAAGCGATGTCTCAAATGCCAATGGTGACGACGATCTCGGATCGGAAATCGATGTTGCCTATAATTACAAAATCAACAAGGGACTCGGACTGCTTCTTAAAGGTGCATGGTATACCGCCGGTGACGCCTCATTCGGCAAAACCGACGTAACCAAATACTGGGTACAGCTCGACTACAAATTCCACGCAGAACTCTAATCTGCACTTTCTGCCGCCTTTGGCGGCAGGCTTCGGCACTGCAATTTTTTCCTACTCCTTGCAGCAGTGCCGTCATTTGATCCTTCCGTAAATTTTCGCTACAATCGGTCAAAACCATTTCAATGGAGAGTGCTATGAGCGGCGGCTGGACATGCTCACATCAGATTGGAAACATATGCGACCTGCTAAACAGAGTATGCGAACCGGGCACAAAAGGGTGCACACTCTATGGCAAAGCGCTATTTTCAGACCCCACTACTCCATCCAACGAGGCTATTGAAAGAAGAGAACGGATGCGTAACAAAATCGAAATGGAAGAGTTGATCAAAAAGGCCAGATCCGGTATCTGACAAGAGAGTGTGATTTTACAGATATGAAGTGGCGCGCCCGGCACGATTCGAACGTGCGACCGCTGGTACCGCAAACCAGTGCTCTATCCAGCTGAGCTACGGGCGCCTATCTCTTTGTGGACGGGAATTATACACTTTTTCGTCTTAGATTTCAACCCCTTGTATAACTGCACATCGGTTACCGCTATATATGCCGCCCGCTTGACAAACGAAGCACACTAACCGCCAACTCGAACCATTTCCTACCAACCGTATAATATTCTTTCCTGCTCGAGCGACAGATCATTGCCTCCCAAGAAGGCGCATAGGTGCAAAGAGGCTGTGTGCTTCATGGTTGGTTATGAATGTATGGTTATAGGGATGTTCGAGGCATATTTTCTCAAACTTTTGCGCCTGCTTCATAGCCGAAACTCTCTTGGCCATATTTCCAAAAAGGATGAGTACTGTATCGCTCTGCAGTCTGCCAAGAAGAGTTCCGATAAAAGGGGCCCACTCTTTTACATGCCGCCTCGATGCGCTCTTCTCTTCAAAAATCAAAGCCATATTCAAAAGAAGAACCCCGTTTTTTTCAAAATTTAGTCTAAGCTCGTCTATGGTGTTTATAAGGTCGCTCTTATCGATACGCGCGATCGCTTCCTGCGAAGTGTCCCCTGAGTCGAGCCTGCCGTCGGCGACAAGCGCCATCTTGATAAAGTTTCTAAGGCTTGTTGCTCTGTTCACCCGTTTGTGCAAGCCGCTTCCACTGAAAATCTCTTTGACAGCACCGTCGATAAAAGCGTATCCCGTAGCGGACTCGGCTCTGGGGTAGGGGTCCTGACCGAAGAGAATGTAGCGCAGTGACGATTTTGGAAGAGTTTTGAACGCATTGAAGACTCCGGAACGCTCCGGTATAAACGAGCCTCTTTCTATGAACTCTCTGTACTGCGGATCGAGCGCCGAGTATGCAGCGTAAATATCTTCGAGCCATTCAGTGTGAACATCGAGCATTTACGACCTTTAGTGAGTGCCTAACCTGGAAAACTTCAACACCAGCTCCACTTCACCTTTTCCGAGCCTAAGCTGCTTTGCTATACTTTCGCTATCCATCCCCTGTGCGTGGAGTTGAAGTATCTTCTGCTCGTCCGGAGCGGCATGATCGTTTGCAAAGAGTACCTGTCTTATCTTTTCATCCACTCTATCAAGCCTTTGCATGCACTCTCTCGATTCTTCGACCCGCTCTCTCAAATACTCTATCTCGAGAAGAAAAGGTTTCAGCTTATGATTGACTATCTTTTCGACAGACTCGATATCACTTCCGCTCTTTGAACCGTTTTGGCTCTCGGCAAGCCGCCCTGCCATCTCTTCGAGCTCTTTCGATATTTTGAATATTTCCCTATTCAGTGCATCTATGCCCGCTTCCATCATTGCCATCTTTCTGGATGTCTCTTTATCCTTGACTGCGATATAGAGTATCATGATCAGCATGGCACCGGCAAGACCCGCAATCAACAAAACAGTTTCGTTCACTTTCTTTTCATCTCCCTGATCATTATCCGCTCTCTTGCCGTAACGTAACTGTTCCACTCTTTGATATCACGCTCATGCATACGTACGATTCTTGCAAGCTGACGGTCTGTCGCTTCAAACCAAACGGCGACATCCCTTTTGGGAAATACGGGCATGGCTATGCGACCGTAGTAGAGCTTTTTTGGTTCCAGCAAAGGCTCGGAAAGCTTGAAATGTTCAAAGCCTATCGACTCTATATGACCGCTGAAGGAGAGTTCGATTCTTTGCGGCTCCTCGTTTTTGACTATCTGTGTCAGCTGATCCACCTTTCGGTGCAACTCCACAAGCAGATTCAGAAGAACTGGATCCGTATCGCGTGTCTCCCCGCGCGCCTTCGCGATTTTCAGCCACTGGCCTATCGGATCCTCATCCGTTTCACTGAGTCGCTGATACTCCCTTTCGAACTCATCGGAATTTCTCTCTCCAAGATCGAAGTCGATCTCGAGCGGCGCGGTAACGAGCCTGACTCCTCCGCTCACGCGAAACTCCTGTCGATAACGATAAGAAGCAAAAAGACAAATCCGAGGTATCCGTTTACCGTAAAGAAGGCTCGATCAATTTTGCTGAAATCTCTGTTTACAAGTCTATGCTCATATGAAAGCATCGAGGCGGCAGCCGCGACGGCCAGCCAGGCGAAAAAACCAAGTCCCGCCATCGCGGTGAAAAAGATCCAGAAAAGGATTGCCAGAGAGTGGAAAATTCTTGCAAGAAGCATCGTACAATCGCTACCGTATCTTGAAGGAATCGAAAAGAGTCCTGCCTTCTTGTCGAACTCCATATCCTGCAAAGAGTAGAGCAGATCGAAGCCGGCTACCCAGAAGGTTACGCCGAGCGCAAGCATCAAAGACCATAGAGGGATAGCCCCTTCTACCGCGACCACACCGGCTATCGGAGCGAGCCCCAAAGAGATGCCGAGCACGACATGCGCCATGGAGGAGAAGCGCTTAAAGTATGAGTATCCGCCCAAAACGACCAAAATCGGAAACGATAGCAAAAAGGCCAAGGTATTGATGGCGTATGCGGTAGCAATGAAAACGAGTGCATTAAGCACAATAAGAAATCGCATCTGGGCGGTAGAGAATCTGCCGTCGACACTGGGGCGGTTTTTCGTGCGGGGATTGAGGGCGTCTATATCCCTGTCGAGATATCTGTTAACGAGCATGGCGAAGTTTCTCGCACTTACCGCGGCCAATATTCCCAGCAGAAGCAGCCGCCAGCCAAACCATCCGTCTGCCGAGACTATCATCGCTATGAAAATGAAGGGAAGAGAAAATACCGAGTGCTGAAACATTATAAGTTCGTTAAAATCCCTGTACCACCTGCGAATCGACAACTTAACACCCTTTTTTGGTTTGAAACATCCGGAAAATCTTCATAAACAATGCTATTTTTCAAGATTTGCTACAAGATTTTATCATAAACTTGATGTATAATTCCTTCATGAAAACCGTTGCCATTCTCGGCCCCACAGCATCGGGCAAGACAGACCTCGCGATAGATCTGGCAAAGGAGTCCGGTGCCTACATACTCTCTTTGGACTCTCTTAGTGTCTACAAAGAGATCGATATAGCCTCCGCAAAACCTTCGCTAAGCCAAAGAGAAGAGGCAAGGCACTTCGGCATAGACGAAATAGAGGTAAATTCCCGCTTCAACGTAGGTATCTTTATAGATATTTTCAAAACGGCATCTACCGCCGCAAAAAAAGAGGATCGACCTCTTATAATAGTCGGAGGAACAGGATTTTACCTGAAGGTTCTTCTCGAGGGGATATCCGATCTGCCGCCGCTGACGCAAGAGGCGGCGGATAGAGTTTCGCAGCTTCTGAAAGATCCCGTCAAGGCGTATGAAGCTCTCAAAAAGATAGATAGTGTATATGCCGATTCTATATCCGGTTCTGACAGGTACAGAATAGAAAAGGGACTGCAGATATACTTTTCCACAAGCGAACCGCCGTCGATATATTTCAGAAACAATCCGCCAAAACCGCTGCTCGATTCCGTCGCTCTCTACGAGATAGCCATCGACAAAGAGAGGCTGATTGAACGGATAGAAGCCAGAACGGCCAAAATGTTCTCGGACGGTCTGGTAGACGAAGTCGCAAATCTCGAATACCGCTACGGAAGAGAGCCCAATCCGATGAAAGCGATCGGCATAAGAGAGGTTCTGGAATACTTTGACGCAAAGATGAGCCTCGAGGAGACAAAAAAGAGAGTAGCCATACATACAAGACAGTTGGCAAAAAGACAGCGGATATTCAACAAAACCCAGTTTCCGCCCCACCCTCTGCTTGACAAAGAGAAACTCTTCGGCGAGGCTATGAAACTACTCAATCGGTAGTGCATCCTTGCACAAGCCGCTCCACGCTCCGCCGTCATCTATTTCGGCGCACTCTCGAAAGCTTGTTTCGGCTCTTTTGTTTCTGCCCAGACTTTCATACAAGGATGCCAGTTCGTACAGCCAGCGAGCACGCGTTTTGCCTCTTAGCTCAAGACTTTTCATCTCTTCGGCATACTTCAGCGCCTCTTCGAATTTTCCCTCTTTTCTGAGTATTCGTATAAGCTCGAATTCGGCCCAGGGCGAGTATGGATGACTTTTGAGTCTGTTCTGAAGCTCTACAAGACTCTTTAGCATCCATTTTTGCTGAAGCCTGTCTCCATTCTCTTTAGCGGCATCGTATCCCATTCGAAAAACTTCAGCCATTCGCATCTTGTCGGAATACTTCCTGGACATCTTTTTTATCAGGGATATCTCATCCGAATATCTGCCGTTTGCATGAAAGATCGCAACCAAATCCCAATCGAGTGTAGAGCAGCGATCATGTTCGCTATTCGTGCCGAGCGCCTCAAGCTCGCTCGCAGCCTTAAAAGCTTCCTGATAGCGCTGGGAAAGGGTCAAAAGGTGTACGGTTTTACAGAGCCATTCGATTCGTTTACTCATGGCCGGATCCTGGATATGCCTTCTGGCTATCTTCAAAGCCTCGTCATAGCGGGCATATTTCATATAGCAGCCGTACAGGAAGTCATCATACTTTTCATCCGGCTCTATACTGTACTCTTCGACCATTTCGACACCGTTTTTGCAGTCGCCCTCCTTTGCAGCCTCTTCAAAAACTCCGAAAGCCGCATCTCTTATCGCACTTTCGGCGGTCGACTTTATTTGCGGATCCTCTATCTGCTCAACCTCGGCAGCAAGCTGCAGTACCTCTTTGTATCTTTTTTGGGAAAGAAGAATTTTCAGCTTTGCCGCAAGGGCCTTGAATGCGATATTCTCACCGCTATACTCATCTATGAGGGTATCGAATTTTTCAAGCGCTCTCGTAACATTGGTATCCGAATCCGCGACGAAAAGTTCATCGAGGCTCTTTTTCGCATCGTCGCTGAATTCACCGTAGGCGAACTCGTCGAGATATCTTTCGTACCACTCGATCGCATTTTTGATGTCACCTTTTTCGTCATACATCTGCGCAATTTCGAAAAGTATCTTTTCGTATAGGTCATCGAGTTTTTTCAATCTCTTCAAAATGGCACGATCGATCTCTACCGCAAGGTCATAAACCTTGTTCGCCGCAAGCTGTGTTGCTATTCGATGCGCATCATCCTTGTCCTTCAGAATGAACTGCGGGTTTTTATCCCAAATCTTTTTCAGATAGCTGACGGCATCCTCGACCTTTCCGCGATCGAGATAACGAATCGCGAGCTTGTATGCGGCAAGAGATGCGACATCCAGATCCTTGGCACTGTAATACGCTTCGAGATACCTTTTTATCGCCTCTTTTGGTTTACCGTTTATATAGAGCTGATCTCCCAGATAGATCATACCGAGATTGGCGAATCGGCTACCTTTGTGTTCACTTATAAGCCGGTCGAAAAAGTAGTTCGCATCACTCTCGAATCCGGTAGCGCTATATACCCTGGCGAGAATCAGAAGCACTTCAGGCAGGTACTCGTCTGATGTGTAGCGCTTGATGAATGTCTTGCCAAGCTTTATGATCTGATCGGCATGCTCTTTCATATCCTCCTTCGCAAGAGCCTTTATCCTGTAGCGAAGAAAGTCGCTGCCGAATATCGAATCCGGAAACTCCTCTTGCGCCTCCGTAGCGAGCTCATACGCTCTTTTGTACTTTCTGGAGTCAAGCGCCCTCTTTACCGCCATGAATCTCTCTACATCCCTATTGCTTTTCATAAAGACCGGGTCGCCGTTTATATCGACCGCACCTATCGTAGGTATGGCATAGTCGCGAAGATCGATAGGAAAGTTTATAGAGTCTTCGAAGTGCTGTTTTCGCTTGAGATACGGCGGATCGTTCTCATACCCGAGTATCATCCAGTGGGCGGAACGATCAATC
>JAMONQ010000104.1 GCA_027065635.1 Campylobacterales bacterium
AGGGTGCATGCTTGCGATGGATCTGCTGGTGAATATCCAGAAGAAGCTCTTTGGCGACCGGTACGACAAGAGCGTAGATGTAAAGGATAAGAGGGTTGTCGTCATAGGTGGCGGCGATACGGCGATGGATTGTGTCCGTACCTCTCTTAGGGAGGGGGCCAGAAGTGTACAGTGCCTTTACAGACGGGATGCCAGGAATATGCCGGGCTCTCGCAAAGAGTACAACAACGCCAAAGAGGAGGGTGTGGAGTTCGTTTTCAACGCCTCTCCCAAGCAGGTGATCGTAAACGACGATGGAGAGGTTGTAGGGGTAGAGATGCTGAAAACGGCTCTCGGCGAGCCGGACGAGAGCGGAAGGCAGAGGCTCAAAGAGATAGAGGGAAGCGAGTTCAGGGTAGATGCGGATGTCGTGATTTTCGCACTCGGTTTCACTCCTGTTCCATACGAATTCCTATCCGCAAACGGAATCGAGACAAACGAGTGGGGCGGTATAGTGATAGATGAAAACTTCGAAACGACTACCAAAGGTGTCTATGCCGGGGGCGACTGCCAAAGAGGTGCCGATCTGGTCGTTACCGCGGTTTACGACGGCAGAGAGGCTGCCAAGGCGATCATCAAAAAGCTTCTGGATTAGTCTTGACTGAGTTCCTGCGGGCAGCATCGGATGCGGCAGCCCGGATTTCGGGCAGACTCGGCGAAGGGTGGCTTGAAGAGTACTCCAACCGTTACGAAATAGGTGCCGGAGGAGATGTAAGCGCAGGAATCGACAAGATGGCGGAGGAGTTCTATCTCGAAGCTTTTGATGGTTTGGGCCAAATAGACTCGGAAGAGTCTGGTATAATCGGTGATGGAGAAGCGAGGATAGTACTCGATCCGATCGACGGGAGCGACAACGCTCTCTCCGGACTTCCATATTTCGGTTCGTCCATCGCGCTGGAGCGTGACGGAAGAGTTGAAGAGGCGGTAGTGGTCAACCTCGCCAACGGCGATCTCTTCTACAAAAGCGACGGACCGTTGATGCGCGGACGAATAGGCGGCGCCCATCTTTCTCAGGTCTATAGGCGCGAAAGTGCATCTATCGGAGTTTTTGAAAGAGCGTATGCCTATCCGGAGCTTGCAAAAAGGGTTTTTGAGGAGGGGATAAAGTTTCGCTCTCCCGGTGCTGTGGCCCTCTCTCTGGCCTATGCCCACTATGTAGATTTTGTGATCTTTGCAGGTCCAAGGCGCCGCTACGACTTTGCTGCTGCGCTTTGGATGTGCGAAGGTCTCGAGATAGTCGAAAGAGAGAATCTGCTGATCGTCGCGAAAGATCCGGAAACTGCGGAGATTTTGCGGAGAGCGGCACTTCATGATGAAGGATAAGAGATGAATTTCGGAAATATTTTCAAAAGTATCCGCAAGGAGCATCCCAAGCCGGCCGAAGCGCCTGCTCACTGGATAAAGTGTCCAAAGTGCAACGCCTTGATGTATTACAAGGAGATCGAAGCCAACCACCACGTCTGTCCCAAGTGCGGATACCATATGCGCCTCTCCGCAGAGCAGCGTATAGAGCTTTTGGCCGATGAAGGAAGTTTCGTAGAGCACGACAGCCATCTTGAACCGGTCGATCCTTTGAAGTTTGTGGACAAAAAGAGTTACAAAAAGAGACTCGAAGAGGCGAAGAAGAAGACTGGTCGTACATCTTCGGTAGTGAGCGGTTCGTGCACCATAGAGTCCGAACCGGTGGAACTCGTCGTCTTCGATTTCGCCTTTATGGGCGGCAGTCTCGGTTCGGTAGAGGGGGAAAAGATTGTAAGGGCCGTCAACAGGGCTCTTGAAAAAGAGTGCGGTCTTGTAATAGTCAGTGCCAGCGGCGGCGCGCGTATGCAAGAGAGTACATACTCCTTGATGCAGATGGCCAAGACCAGTGCGGCTTTGGCGAAGCTCGACGAGGCGAGGCTTCCTTTTATTTCGGTCCTGACCGATCCGACGATGGGGGGAGTCAGCGCCTCTTTCGCAATGCTCGGGGATATAATAATAGCCGAACCGGATGCTCTTATAGGATTTGCCGGACAGCGTGTAATAAAGCAGACTATAGGCGCCGATCTGCCGGAGGGTTTCCAGAGGTCCGAATTCCTGCTTGAACACGGATTGATAGACAAGGTGGTTCCAAGACGCAAACTGAAAGAGAGTATAGCGATCTTGTTGAAACTATTCAACAAAGAGAGTGCGTGAGGCTCTACGCACTACTGGACGAGCGCTCTTTGAGAGTGCGGGGATGGAGTCTTGAAAGATTCGTATCGCGTGTCAATGATCTTGGCGGAGAGATTATCCAGTATAGAAACAAGGATGCGGATTCTGGCTTCATAAGGGAGAGGCTCGAGGAGCTGACTACTCTTTATTCCGGAAGAGTGATCGTAAACGACTATCCGGAGCTTGCCGACTGCTGCGGAGGTGTTCACGTGGGGCAGGAGGATATGCTCAAATATTCGAGCAGCCCGAAGGAGGCGATCGGCGCACTTCGCGAGATCGTGGGATATGATCGCTGGATAGGGTTGTCTACACATAACGAGAAAGAGATTTCGATCGCGAACACTCTCGATATAGACTATATAGGTCTTGGGGCGTGCAGAGCCACAGGCACCAAAGAGGATGCAGGTGTGCTGGGCATCGAAACGGTATCGAGGCTCGCATCGTTGTCTATTCATCCGGTTGCCGCCATAGGCGGGGTCAGGCTGGATGACGATATACCGAATGCCGCGTATCGTGTAGTCGGAAGCGCTCTTTATGAAGATTAACGTCGTAGCTATCTCGAAACCCGAAAAAGGGTGCTACAAGGAGTTGTGCGACCGTTTTGCAAAGATGTCCGGCAGGTTTGCGAAGCTTGAATCCGTGGATCTTTTCAATTCGAAGGTGACAAGGGCGCAGGATGAGGGAGCCGGCAGTGCGCATGAGATATATGCGCAGCTTTTTAGGCCGTGGATGCAAAGGGGTTTTACGATTGCACTCGATCCTGCCGGGAAAAAGATCGATACGGAGGCGTTTTCCCGTCTTGTTGAAAACAGGAGCGAAGTCACCTTCTTTATCGGCGGAGCCTACGGTCACGGTGCCGATTTTCTAAAAGGATGTGATACCGTAATAAGCCTTTCAGATCTTACGATGAGCCACAAAATGGCGAAACTGCTTCTTTTCGAACAGATCTACCGCGCGTTGACGATTGTTCACGGCCACCCTTATCATAAATGAAGAGATGTCGATATTCCAATATAGAGATCAGATATACCGGACTTTGTAATTTAAGGCTATTTCGATAAAATTCAATAATTTTACGCAAGGAGCAGGTATTGAGGGATAATGATATCAACTATTTCAAACAGATGCTTGAAACAAGACGCGAGCAGATTTTGAAAAATATCCAGGGCAGCTCCAAGGAGCTCGACGAGTTGCATCAAAACCACGATGTAATGGATGAAGGGGATTTCGCATCCGTATCCACGGACAATATGATCAATGAAGAGATTCTCTCTTCCCAGCAAAAGGAGCTCGAAGAGATCGACGAGGCACTTGCGAAAATCAAAGACGGCAGCTACGGAATTTGTGAAATGTGCGAAGAGCCTATAGGTATGCAAAGACTAAAAGTAAAGCCCTTTGCCAAATATTGTATTACCTGCAGGCAGATCGCCGAAAAGAGCCCGGCATAATCAGGAGGTTTTTTTATGCACTTTAAACGTTACACTCTGGCTTCGATTCTTTTGATCGGAGCCGTAGGCGGATTCGTCTACTATATGGTTACCAAGGACACCTATACCGTCGAACTGCTGGGTGTCAACGTTACACTCCCCATCGCCGCGTGGGTTGTGGCTCCAATGGTGCTTTTGTATCTCGCGTCGCTTTTTCATATGCTCTATTACGGATTCAAAGGGTATTTGCAAAAACGACGTGTCGAAAGAGATATGGCTAAGCTATCCGACGCCCTTTACTGGGGTATTCTCAAATCTCCCAAACAGCATGCGTACGACGACAGGGAGATAAGGAAGATCGGAGTCGTTCTGGACCAGGGGTGTGAAGAGTTCTCAAAGGTGGACAAGAGTCAGTGCGACGAGAGGATCAAAGAGGCTCTGGAGCTGATAGAGGCGATAGAGCGCGGCGAATTCGTCGATATGAAAAAGATAAATCTCGACAAGTCAAACCCATATGTCGTTAAAAACTGGCTCAACCTTCTCGGCAAGGAGCCAGAGCGCGCGGAAGAGATACTGAAAAAAGCCGAAACGGTCGATGAGAGAGTGCTCCATGCCGCAATGAAGAGATTTGTCGAAAGCGCGTCTGAACAGCAGATAGAAAAATACAAGGATATGGTCGATATCGATATATTCATGCATCTGTTGAACTCTCTGAAAAAAGAGGGAGAAGAGAGAGTGAGAATAGGGCTCGATTTTATAGACTCCTTGCTCGAGGCGATAGAGCCGAGTGAAGAGCTCTATCTCCATATGGCCCAAAGACTCTCCAAACTCTACGCTCCGGATGAGGTGTTGAGATTTTTCGAAAAGGTGGTCGCTCGGGACGACAAAGCTTTCAAAGGGTATATTTTCGTACTGATAGAGTTCGAGATGCTCGATAAGGCCAATGAGCTTCTGCAGGATACGGCAAGAGGTGAGTATCTCGACTTCAAAGCCTTTTTGGATCTTAGAAAAGCCGGTAAACACTACCCTATGGATCTGCTTTTGCCGAGGTGCTGAAGGCGGTATGAAAAAGCCTCCTCTCGATTTCTCCTCTCCTGTCAATGTTCTCGCTCCCCTTGCGGGGCTTACTGATCTTCCTTTCCGCAGTGTCGTGAAAAAGTTCGGTGCTGATTTGACCGTAAGTGAAATGATCAGCTCGAACGCTCTGGTTCACAACAGTAAAAAGAGTCTCAAAATGGTTGAAAAGTCTCCGTTGGAGACTCCATACTCTGTACAGATCGCCGGATCTGACGCTGAGATAGTAAAGGGTGCGGTCGAAATTCTAAACGGGATCGACGGAATAGACATAATCGATCTAAATTGCGGCTGTCCGGTACCAAAAGTGGTGTCACACGGATCTGGCAGCTCCCTGCTTAAAGATCTTCCCAAAATGGGCAGGATAATAGAGACGATCAAAAAATACTCGAACAAGCCTCTTACAAGCGTCAAAGTGAGAATCGGATTCGAAGAGAAGAGGCCGGTCGAGATCGCGAAGGTGTGTGAAGATAGCGGTGCCGACTTCATTGCCGTACATGGCCGCACGAGAGCGGGAAAGTTCAAAAGCGAAGTGGACTACGACGCTATAAAGCTGATTAAAGAGTCTGTCAATATTCCTGTCATTGCAAACGGAGATATAACGGACTACAAAAAGGCCGAATGGGTTTTGAAGCATACCGGTGCGGATGGAGTGATGATAGGGCGTGCCGCAGTCGGTAATCCATGGATCTTCTACCAGCTGAAGCATGGAAAGAGTCATATCGATCCGCATATAAAACGTCAGATAGTGCTCGAACATTTCGATCAGATGCTCGACTTTTACGGAGAGTACGGAGTCGTGCTTTTTAGAAAGCATCTGCATACATACTCGAAAGCAGGCTATAGTGGTGCTTCGGCATTCAGAGACAGAATCAACCGCATAACCGACCCCGTTTCGATGAGAGAGGAGATATCGCGCTTTTTCGAGCCGGAAAATATTATAGGAGCAAAAGCCTCCTAAATCCTGTCGTCCCTGCTTGCGTTTTCCTTGAAAGCTTCGTAGGCGTCGGGGTGATTCTCTTTTAGAAAGTGATCGAGCTGCTTCTTGTTTTCCTCGAACAAAGATGAGAAGCTCTCCGGATCTTCGATTTTCTCTTCGGAAAAGGTATCGAGAAGGAGGTTGCTGTTTCCTACAACCATTAGATACTGTTTTTTGCCCCACTCGAGCAGTACCACTCTGTTTTGCGCGTCGATGGCTTTTTGGTATCTGACGACTGCGCCGGCGGGGTACGGTTTTGTTCCGGCGGCTTTTGGCATCAGCCAGCTCATTCCATCAAGTCCTTGAAGCTTTTTGCGTTTTACAATCCATAATAGAAGCAGCAAAAAGAGCATGATTCCAAGAACCGCCCAGTATCGCCACCCCGGTAGATTGTCGGAGGATTTGAGTGTATTCAGTCCGCTTGCAGCTCTCTCCTCTTTTTGGGGCACAATGGTCTCTTCCGTTCCGGATCGCATCGGAGTATGGATAGTTTTCGGCAGGATTCGCAATCTAAGACCGAAGCCGTCTACTGTTCTGGATGCCTCTACCGTGAGTGGACCGTTCGCGGGAGTTATCTTCACGAGCGCCACTCCGTTGCCCACTCCTGTAATAGCGATAGATTCCACCAGATCGTTTCGAAGAGCCTTTTTGAAAGTTTTTGTTACCTGCACGCCGGTAAGCTTGATATCTATCCGGTTCTCTTTGGAGAGGCTCTTTTTTATAGTACCCTCAAAAGGTGCATCGAAAGAGAGCATGAGATCGACTCTGTTCTCTCTTTCGTAAACATTCTGATTTAGAAGAGACGCTCCAAACAGAGTGTTGAAAATCAGAATAAAGGTAAAAACGGCTCTCATACTCATCTCTCTTTCGACAGATAGTAGAGTACGGCGTCGGCGTCGAGGATCTCGTTTATCCTGATAGCGAGATTCTGTTCATACACCATCACTTCTCCTCGTCCTATTATTCGTCCGTTGACGTAGGTTTCCACGCTCTCTCCGGCCGGTTTTTGAAGATCTATGACCGACCCCACTCCAAGGTGCAGTATCTCCTCCAGAGTAAGCTCTGTCTCACCCAGATAGGCGGTGATTTCGACGTCGATGTCGAGTAGCCGCTCGAAGTCGAAAGGCAGGGTATCCTTGCTCTCTTTCGTCAAATCCTCTTCACCCATTTTCTCCCTTTATCTGAAGTGCTATACAGCGATTCTCCATTTTGTAAAGGTGGGTAATGGATCCTTTCGCGAGAGTTCCAATGCCGACAAATTCGGGTGTCTCTATTTTGCACTTCATATTTTTGTCGCTTGCAAGCATCTTCGCATGCCCTACGATGAAGTTGGCCAGCTCCGATGTGAGATCTTTGAGGGTATCTTCATCGGGGTCTGTTTCGAAAAGGAGAATTTCCGAGACTTTTTTGAGCGTATGCCTTTGAAGCCAAATCGTGGCGATGGAGTCACCATCTTTTTCGTCCGAAAATCGTATACGAGCCTTGTATCCCTCCTGTTTCGGACGGCTTCTGCACTGCTGAAGCTCTATTCCGAGGTGCTGTTCGAACACCTCTTTCATCGATGTCTGCAGTAGATCTCTCACTCGCTACCTTTTCGTTTGAATTTTGGTTGATTATAGGATAAAAAATTTGAATTACGCATTAATGGTATATCGGCTATTTATGAGGATTGCTGTATAATTTCGGGTTTTTAGCGGTTTTTGAACCGTAACGTATATAGGAGAGAGATGGAAGTTCAACTTCTGCTGACAGGTGCCGCGATAGGGATTCTGTCGGGTTTTTTCGGAATAGGCGGCGGTACGATACTCGTTCCGGTGCTTATGATGATGGGATACGATATAAAAAGTGCTGTAGGCATCTCTGTCATGCAGATGGTTTTCAGCTCTCTATACGGTTCCTGGATCAACCACAAAAAAGGCCTTTTGGATCTAAAAGAGGGTGCTGTCGTAGGGATTGGCGGCTTTGTGGGGGCCATGGGGAGCGGTTGGCTGGTTTATGCCGTGCCCGAGATCGTGCTTGAAGTGATGTTTTTGGCAATCATAGGGTTCGCTCTTTACAGATTTTTCCATGCACCGGAGTATACAAAAAAAGATGAGAGGGATAATCTTCCTCCATATGCACTTGCAGCCGTCGGTGCGGTCATCGGCCTCTTTTCGATCTCCATGGGAATCGGCGGATCCATTCTTCTTACGCCTATTTTGGTCGGACTGCTCAACTACCCTCTGAAAAAGGCGGTCTCGGCCGGTCTCTTTTTCGTGGTTTTCTCTTCCGTTTCCGGTCTTGTAAGCCTCTCCGTGGCGGGACATGTCGACTATTTTCACGGTTTTATAATAGGCTGTGCATCTCTTCTTGGTGTCCATGTCGGTATTCGCCTTGGCCAGGCGACCGGTCACAAAAAGCATAAAAGGGCGCTTATCGTGCTCTATATCATCATACTGTTCATGATGCTAAAAAAAGTCTTAGGAGTCTGAACCTTTGGAAACGATCAAAATTTTCGGTGCACGCGAAAACAATCTGAAATCGGTCAATCTTGAGATACCGAAAAACAAGCTTGTAGTCTTTACCGGGCTAAGCGGAAGCGGAAAGAGTACACTGGCATTCGATACACTCTATGCTGAAGGGCAGAGAAGATATATAGAGTCTCTCTCCTCCTATGCCCGTCAGTTTCTCGATCGTGTCGGAAAACCGGATGTAGACAAGATAGAGGGGTTGACGCCGGCTATCGCCATAGATCAGAAGACGACGTCGAAAAATCCGCGCTCTACAGTCGGCACCATTACCGAGATCTACGACTATTTGCGGCTTCTTTTTGCCAGGGTCGGCAAGCAGCACTGCCATCTGTGCGGAAGAGCCGTTTCGCAGATGAGTGCGAGCGATATTATCGAGCAGGTCCAAAAACTTCCGGAAGGGGCCAAGCTGGTTATCATGGCGCCGCTGATACGTGAAAAGAAGGGCAGCTTTTCCGATCTGCTGGAGTCACTGCGCCATAAAGGGTATGTACGCGCCCATATCGACGGAGTGATGGTGCGGCTGGATGAAGATATAGAGCTTTCCAAAACCAAAAAGCATACGATAAAAGCGGTAATAGACCGTGTAGCGGTCAAGGAAGGAAGCCGTGAGAGAATCGCGCAGGATATCGAAAAGGCGCTGAACGAGAGTTACGGCGAGGTGGAGATCGAGGTATTGAATCACGAAGAGATGAATATGGAGCCCCATATCCACTACAGTGAGCACCTCGCCTGCTTCCACTGCAAAGTGAGTTTCGATCCGCTGGAGCCGCTTAGCTTTTCATTCAACTCCCCGAAAGGAGCATGCCCTACTTGTGACGGACTGGGTATGCGCTATACTCTCGACTTGAACAGGGTGATAGATCCGCATCTAAGTATAGCCGACGGTGCTATCAAGACTCTTTACGGCTTCAACAAAGGTTACTACTTCGGGTTTTTGAAAGCCTTTTGCGAAACCGTAGGCATAGATATAGATACACCATATGAAGAGTTGAAGCCGCACCAGCAAAAGCAGATACTCTACGGAACGCCTGACAAAGTGAAGTTTACATGGAAACGGCACCGTCTGGAGCGTGTCTGGCCTGGTATCGTGAAGATATCCTACGATATGCTCAAGGATGAGAAGGAGTTTGGCGAGTATATGACGGAGAAGGTGTGCGACAGCTGCAAAGGCCATAGACTAAAGCCAGAGTCTCTCGCAGTCAGAGTCGGAGGCATGACAATCGCCGAAATCATCGATATGCCGATCGAGGAGTGTTACCGGTTCTTCAGCGAAGAGGGCAATTTCGACTCCCTCGATTCACAGCAGCGTACGATCGCCCAGCCCATACTCAAGGAGATCCGGGAGAGACTCTTTTTTCTGTACGATGTCGGGCTCGGATACCTTACGCTCGGAAGAGACGCGAGAACAATCAGCGGAGGCGAGGCGCAGCGGATCCGCATCGCCAGTCAGATCGGCAGCG
>JAMONQ010000105.1 GCA_027065635.1 Campylobacterales bacterium
CCTAAGAGAGGTACGGACACAATCCATCGCCGTATCGCCGCCACCTATGACGACAACCCTCTTATCCTTTACATCTACGCTCTTGTCGTACCGGTCGCCAAAGAGCTTCTTCTGGATATTCACCAGTAGATCCATCGCAAGCATGCACCCTTTGGCGTTCTCGTTCGGTATGCCGGCTCTTCTTTGTCTCGTCGCTCCGACACCGATGAATACGGCATCGAAATCTTCGGTCAGCCTGTCAAACGGCATATCTTTGCCTATCTCCACATTGTAGTGGATCTTCAGACCTGCCTCCTCCATCCATTTGACGCGCCTGAAAAGTACGCTTTTATCGAGCTTGAAGCCCGGTATTCCATATGTCAGCAGACCGCCCGGTCGATCCGCCTTTTCGAAGATCTCCACATCTATTCCCGCTCTTAGAAGGTAGGTCGCCGCGGAGAGCCCTGCCGGACCGGAACCGATGACGGCTACCTTTTTGCCTACCTTTTTTTCCGCAAACTTCGGAGTCAGGCCGGCTTTGAATCCCTCTTCGCTGATATATGTCTCTATAGGCCCTATCGTAATGGCTCCGTAACCGTCGTTTAGAGTACAATCTCCTTCGCAGAGTCTGTCGTGAGGACAGATTCGCCCCATGATCTCAGGGAAAGGAGATGGCTCGTTGGAGAGGTTGAACGCCAGCTCTAAATCTCTGTCCGCAACCGCTTTGAGCCAGTGGGGTATGAAGTTGTGCAAGGGACATTTGTTCAGACAGTACGGATCTCCGCACTGTATACATCTTTCGGCCTGTGTAGCGGATTCGTTGGGGTTGTATATCTCGTAAATCTCCCGAAAGTCTTTTATTCTCTCTACCACATCTCTCTTTTTCGGGTCGATTCTCTCTACGAAAACAAAATTCTGCATACTTTTACTCCCCCTCATCCAGATTCAACGGTACTTTTCGCAGCTCCTTCGGCCTCACCATCCAGAAGTTGCGTATCTCCATTCGGAAACTCTCGAGTATCCTTTTCGCCTTTTCGCTTCCCGTTTCGTTGTAGTACTCTTTAAGAAGTTTTTTCAGATAGTGTCTCGCCTCGTCGGTATCGTCGGTATCGATCCTGTGCGCTTCGACAAGCTCCTGGTTTATGTTTTCGACGAAAATGTGCTCCGCATCGTAGACGAAAGCGAGACCTCCGGTCATTCCTGCACCGAAGTTGACTCCGGTTCTGCCCAAAATGACCACCACGCCGCCGGTCATATATTCGCACGCATGATCGCCCGTTCCCTCGACAACGGCCAATGCGCCAGAGTTACGTACTCCGAAACGCTCCCCTACGTTACCGGCGACGAACAGCTTTCCTCCGGTAGCACCGTAGAGGCAGGTATTACCGGCTGCCGAGAACTGCTCTCCCTGATTCCTCGGCGATACGATGATCTTTCCTCCGTTCATACCTTTTCCTACATAGTCGTTCGCCACGCCGTCGACACGCAGGCTGACACCTTCGATCAGAAAAGCTCCGAGCGACTGTCCCGTAATTCCCCTGAGGCGGATATCTATGGTATCTTCAGGAAGACCCGAATCGCCGTAGTATTTGGCGATCTCTCCGCTGATTCTCGCACCGAAACTTCTGTTTAGGTTGCATATATCCCTTTTGACCACCACTCTGTTTTGAGGATTCTGTATCGCCGGCGATATCTCTTTCAACACATCTTTTTCAAACTCGTTGGTATCGAAAGGCACATTGCTCTCTACCTGACATGTATCCGAACCGTCAAGCCGCATCAAAATAGAGCTGAAGTCGAACTTCCTTGCGAAGTCGTCATCGATAACCTGCAAAAGATCGCTGCGTCCTATCAGATCTTCGAGCCTTTCGTAACCGAGAGAAGCCATGATTTCGCGAACATCTTCGGCCAGAAGAGTGAAGTAGTTGACAAGTCTCTCCACATTTCCTTCGTAATGCTCGCGCAGCATCGACTCCTGCGTGGCAATACCGACGCTACATCTGTTTAGATGGCAGATTCTAA
>JAMONQ010000106.1 GCA_027065635.1 Campylobacterales bacterium
GGATCGCTTCGGTTTTGGCTTTCAACTCCTCGACGTCAGAATCCGTCGCGCTGACGTTTTCGAGATCCTTGCGGATGCTCCTGTCACGCTCTTCTATAAATGCCAACAGAGGTTGATAAAGCCAGCTGTTGAGCAGTATGAGAAGCACAAGAAAGACCACTGCAACTACCAGCATCAAAGAGGGAACTATATCCAGCATGCACACTCTCCTTTCAAAAAATTGGGCAATTTTATCATATATATCCAAAATCAAAAATTAAGGATCGTCTAAATAGGCTCTCGCCATACTCCCGTAAATGCAGGAAATACAGTTACAGACCGAACTTTCCGGCTATCTGCCGAACACCTTCAAAAACTCTTTCAACTCCTCTTCGCTTCCAATCTCTATCTCAAGCCCCCTCTTTTTGATTTTCACCTTGAAAGGGATGTGATTCCTGATTACGTCGGCATATCCAGCAAGTTCGAAAGATGACTCCTCATCGCTTCTTTTTTCGACTCCGCTCCCGCCTCCGTTTTTCAGCCCCATGACCAGCTGTTCTGTTTCGCGTACACTCAACTTCTGTCCGATTATCGTGTCGCATACGATCCGCTGGTTCTTCTCATCGAGCCCGACCAGCATCTTGGCGTGTCCCTGTGAAATCTGCGAAGAAGCGACTCTTTGCTGAACATACTCGTCAAGTTGCAGCAATCTGAGGGTATTTGTGATCTGGGTTCTGCTTTTATATATTCTCTTCGCCAGCTCCTCCTGGGTAATCCCGTACTCTTCTATGAGCTCCCTGTATGAACGGGCGAGCTCTATCGGATTCAGATCTTCGCGCTGGATATTCTCGATTAGAGCCAGTTCTCTGAAGCGGGACCGGTCTATATCCGCGACTACGGCACGTATACTCTCCAGACCGGCGAGGCGACTGGCACGCACCCTCCGCTCTCCGGCGATGAGCATATACTCTCCGTTTTGTTCGATCACCACGACAGGTTGCAGAAGACCGTGTCGTTTTATAGACTCGGAGAGCTCCTTGAGTGCATCGTCATCGAAATGCTTTCTCGGCTGGTAAGGGTTTGGAACTATTTCGGAGAGCGGAATCTCGACTATCTGATCACCCGTCTCCTCCGACGAGTGCAACTCGTTTTCATAAGCTTCCGCCACCTCTCCCAAAATGGCACCGAGCCCTCTGCCCAGAGACTTGTTTTTCGACTTTTTTCCCATCTCTATCTCTTTATGTCGCCAGTATCGCCTGAGCGAGGTGCTGGTAGGCTCTCGATCCCGTAGATTTGACATCGTAAAGAATTACGGGCTTTCCGAAACTCGGACTTTCTGCAAGCTTTACATTGCGCGGGATGACTATGAACTCATCATCTTCCGCCGACCTGAAAAGCTTGTTTTTGAAGTGTTGGGTCAAGTCTGCGAAAACCTGCTTTGAGAGGTTGTTCTGACCGCTGTACATCGTAGGAAGAAAACCTTTGATCTTCAGTTTCGGATTGATGGTCTTTTTGATGAGGCGAATCGTATTGAGCAGCTGGGCGAGCCCTTCGAGGGCAAAAAATTCGCACTGAATAGGGATGATGACAGAGTGAGCCGCACTGAGGGCGTTTATCGTAATCGGCCCGAGTGCAGGCGGAGAGTCTATTATGATGTAGTCGTAATCTTTTTTTATCTCGTCGATCTTCCGCTTCAAGACAAGCTCCCGCCCTTTTCTTGTCTCCGAATCGTAGAACTCCTTCTCCACTCCTACCAGTCCGATATTCGACGGCACAAGGTGAAGTGTCGGCAGTGTCGTTTTCAAAATGGTATCGGAAATCTTTTTCGCACCGACAAGTACATGGTAGATATTGTACTCGTAGTCGTTTCGATGAAACCCGAGGCTGGTCGTAGCGTTGGCCTGCGGATCGGCATCTATCAGCAGAACTCTCTTCTCCGCAACCGCCAGGGAGGCCGCAAGGTTTACGGCCGTCGTAGTCTTTCCCACACCACCTTTTTGGTTGGCAATAGTAATTATCTCACTCATCTTGAACTCACAACCCTTCTTTTGCCTATAATCAGCGATCCGTCATTCTGAAGCACGGCGTCTTTCAAATCCACCGTTTCATTCCCGTCATGGGTGCAGTAGTTTTTGCTCTTCTCAAATTCTAAACTAAAATTGCTAAAAATCTGCTTCCATGGCGGAGGATTTTTCAGATTTTCCAAAAACCTTTTCAGAAGCTCCATAGGTTCGGTCTCTATATCCAAAACGGCGAATTCCCCGGGTGCGTCGACAAGGTTGATTCCTATTCCCACAACGACTTTGTCGCCCTTTTTCGCAGTGATGCAACCCCCGGCTTTACGCTCTTTGAGATAGATATCGTTGGGCCATTTGAGCCACACTTTCGATCCCATCTCCCTTAACGTCTCTTTCATCAAAAAAGAGAAGTAGATCGATGTCGCACCGAGCGGAAGATCATCCGGAAGGGCCTCTTGCACGAGCAGAATAGAGGCGAAAAAATTACCCCTTTTGCCTACCCAGCGATTTTCACGACTCCCCACGCCGTCGGTTTGCATCTGTGTGATTACGGCACATGGAGGCTCTATCTCTCTTTTTGCGACCTTCTCCTCCATCCATCGCTGCGTGGAAGGAAGTGTCTTAAACGAATAGATCTTCAACGCCTATCCTCTTTCCCCTGATATAGCTCAATACATCCATACTTTTTTTGGAAGGAGGCTGAACCCGTAAAATTTTCAGCGCTCCCTTCTTGCACGCTACCACTACACCGTCATCCAAGATTTTTACGACGTGTCCCGGAGTTCCGTCGGCTTCATAAAGCTCGAGATCTATGAGTTTCAAACCGTTTTCAAGATAGATGCCGGGCCACCCTTCAAAAGCCCTGAAACGGTTATATATCTGCAAAGCTGACAGTTCAAACGAAATCAAACCGTCCTCTTTTCTGATCTTTTTGCAGTAGGTCGCTTCCGCATCGCACTGCGGTAGCGGCAAAACAGATGAAAAGTTCCTCAATGTCTCTACCGTCAGTTCCGCGGCCATATCGGCCAGTTTCAAAAAGAGGCTCTCCTTTCTATCGCTTAACTGAAGCTTCGTAACGCTCCAGGATAGTATCGGTCCGCTATCGAGCCCCTCCTCCATAAGCATCGCCGTAACACCGGTAACGCTGTCACCGTTCAGAAGAGACTGCTGGATAGGGCTCGCCCCCCTGTACATGGGGAGCAAGGAGGCATGCAGATTGATGCAGGGCGCAATCTGCAAAATCTCTTTCGGCAACATCTGGCCATATGCCGCCACTACGATAAAGTCCGGCGCAATCTCCTCTATTTGCCTCACAATCTCTTCATCTCTCAAAGAGTCGGGCTGAAAGATCGCAATCATCTCCTTTTGCGCCGTCACCTTTACCGGCGGCGGCGTCAAAACTCTTTTTCTGCCCACAGGTCTATCAGGCTGGGTAAAAAGGGCTGCCACCTCCATCCCGTCCGCTTCGATCAACCTTTTCAAAATGGTATCCGCATAGTGCGGCGTCCCCATGAAGATAACTTTCACGTATCACTCCCGATATCTCTCGTATCATAAACTGAAACAGAAATGGTAGCATGCCTACGGAAAAAAAGAGTTAAAACATATTGACCCGGATCATAGCAGAGGAGTCGTTCATACACTATAATAGAGAAAAAGGAGCCGATATGCAGACTGCTGAGTTTTTTGAAAATCTCGAGTTCGACGATCGACATGTTGTCGTTACACCAATGCTGGAGAGCGGATTTACCAAGGAGATCCGTATCGCCTTCAAAGCCGGACAACTCATGAAAGCCCACAAGACAGCCTACCCGATAACGGTCATGGTGCTAAGAGGAGAGATCGATTTCGGACTGCCGGAAAAGAGTGTGACCCTCAAAAGCGGCGATCTGATAGCGCTCGAGCCCAATGTCATCCACTCTTTGGAGGCAAAAGAGGAGTCGGTGGTGAGATTGAGCCTAAGCAAGCAGGATACGATAAAAAGAGTGAATGCGGTACTGAACCTTTGAAAGAGATCGGGGCAGCCGCTTCCTGTATAACAGACTCGCTATCCGTTTAGCTTCCGTTTACGGTGACACGCTATAATCTCTTCCATGAAACGGATGATTTTTCCTCTAGTACTATTTGTGGCTCTTGCCGGTTTGGGTGGATGTTCGACCAAAAACATCCCGCTCGACTACGATCCATCATACGACACGAGTCGACTCGCCAGCTTCACACTCAAAGCCGACGAAACGGCCGGACCCGACCCTCTCGACAAAGAGAGAATCGAAAGCGCCATCGAAAAAGTACTCTTTTCAAAGGGGTATGAAGAGGCTTCCGCACTCGGTGACTTTACGGTTCTCTACGGTATGAAGCTATATAAAGATCGCCCCTCTCCGGTCACTTTCGGAATAGGGCTGGGCGGAATTTCCGGCAACTTCGCAGGATCCGTATCGACCGCAATCACTCCAAAACGTGATGAAATATCGCTATTCGTACGGATGGTCGATCCGAAAACCAGACTCGTATTCTGGTCAGCCTCCGTCACGAAAGAGTGGAGCACAGATCCGGCAAAACGCCGAAAGATCATCGAAGAGGCAATCACACAAACGGTTGGGCTGTTTCCAGCCAGGGGTGAAAAAATGGAGGTTGGAAAATGATAAGAAGTGCACTTTTTGCTCTACTGCTGCTTATTTTTACAGGATGCTCGACCATACAGGTGCAAAACGACTACAATCCACAGTACGACTTCTCCAGACTGAAGAGTTTTGCTATAGTCATACCTAAAAACTCACCGGTCATAACTCTTACACAGGAGCGTCTAAAAAGAGCCATAGCCAAAGAGCTGCAATCAAAAGGATATCGCCGGGTCTCGAAAGAGAATGCAGACTTTCTGGTCACGTTTCATACCGACATCACAAAATTCAAAGAGGTTGTCAACGACTACGACAGCCTCGGAATCTATCCTTACTACTACGGTTACTGGGGTCCTGCATATATTCCCTCGCGATACGAATATATCTATGAGGAGGCAAAGATCGTAATCGACGCCTATGATCCGGAAACCAAGCGTGTCTTTTGGCGCGGGAGTGCTACCGATACACTTCGCAACTTCGATACTCCGGCCGAAAGAGTGGCATACATAAACAGTGTGGTCAAAAAGATTCTCGCCCCGTTCCCTGCCGCGACGAAGCTTTAGAGAAGTCGACGACGAAGGTGCTTCCTTCACCCTCTTTTGATCGGACCTCGAGTCCGAAGCCGTATATGCGGCATACGGTGGAGACTATATCAAGACCGATTCCAAGCCCCCCTTCCGTATCGTTGGCGCGCTCGAAGCGCTCGAAAATCAGCTTCATTTTCTCTTTCTCTATACCCACTCCGCTATCCTCGACAATCAGCCTGCAATCTTCCAGGACTATATCGATACTGCCCTCCGGACGCGTATACTTGACGGCATTGTCGATCAGATTTTTGATCAATAGATCGATATGGTGTGGATCCGCCTCTACGATACACGGCTGAAGTTTCGAAGTGACATCAAGCGCTTTCTGCTCCGCAAGAATAGAAAAAAAATCGATACTCTGAGCCACCTTTTTGGCTACATCAACACTTTCTGGTCTGCTCCTTTGGGCCTGACGCTCCTTGAGCAGAAGAAAAAGAAGATCATCGTAGACTCTGGAAATAAGCCTTCCGCTCATCAGCAAAGCTCTAAGGTATGTCGGCTTGCACTCACCTTTTTCAATCTTTTGCAGAGCCAGGAGCATCGTGGTTACAGGCGTATTGAGCTCATGCGTGCTGTCATGGATGAAGCGGTCCATCAAATCGATCTTTTCACGCATCGGACGCAAAAAGAGTCGCCCAAGATACCAGCCGACCAGAACCAGAAAAAGAGATGCGCTCACCGCCGCGATGGCGACATCACGCGCACTCTTTAAAAGCCGGTCATTCAAGGAACACTCTCTTACAACCACATACGAAATACCCAGATGCCCTCTTGCACTGCGGTCTATATAGTATGCACAACCCTCTTTTATATACTCTTCCTCGTTTAAATCGACCTTCTCGGCGATACAGCCGCCCGTAACTTTGCCGTTTTCGTCGATCAGAAGATAGTCGCATCCGATCGAATCCGGGATCTTAAAAGCAACTCCTTGCATCTGTGCATCCACGGCAGAAGCGGCAATCTGCATCGCGATCATTCTAAGATGAGAAAAGACTCTCTCTTTTATAGATTCGGATTCGATCCGGTAAAAGAGTATCGAAAAAGCGAGGACCACGACAAGAACCGCTCCAAGATAGATCGCCATGAAACGAAACAAAGAGCGCTTTTCATAGGGGCTCAAATCCATATCCGACCCCCCTTTCGGTTACTATCTGCGGCACATACTTTCTAAGTATCTTGATATAGCTTCTAAGCGTCGCATCCGTCGGAGCCTCGTCATAACTCCAGATGTTTTGGATCAGCTCCTCTCTTGAGACGATACGCCCCCTGTTTCTAAAAAGATATTGCAGTATCTTCGATGCCTTAGGGGTCAAAGAGACAACTTCGCCGTTGATAAAGAGCCTGTGTGAGCCGGGATCGAACTCGACACCGCCGCACAAGGGGAGAGGCTCTGCGCGTTGTAGGCCGTAAAGACGTACGATATGTGAAATTCTCGCATCGAGCTCTTCGAATTCGAAAGGCTTTTTTATATAGTCGTCGCATCCGATATCGAATCCCTCTTTCAAGTCGGCACTGCTGTTTTTCGCCGTTATCATTACAGCGGGGGTAAAATCTTTGCGCTTGCGCATCGACTCCAAAAGCTCGAAACCGCCGATACCAGGAACATTTACATCGAGTAACAGCAGATCGAACTTTTGCGAGAGTATCGCCTCCTCCGCACGCTCGCCGTCCAGGAAATGCTTTACATCGTATCCGCTCTCTTCAAGATGCTCGACAATCAGCCTGGCAAGGAGCGGATCGTCTTCCAGTAATAAGATTTTCATATTTTGATTCTATCACAAAGAAGAGATTTGCCGAATATGCCGCTCGTCTCACTTCCGCTGGCATCAAGAGATCGACCTTGTACAAAAATCAATCTCTGCGACACTCCTTTACAACCGGTTCCGGTCTTCCTATATAGTAGCCTTGCAGATAGTCTATCCCGAGCTCCGCACACATATCCGCAATTTCTTTACTAGCAACATACTCAGCTATCGTCCCTATTCCGAGTTTTTTCGCAAAGCTCACGATGCTCTCTACAAGCATTTTCGAATCTTTATCCGTAACGAGATAGCGAATCAGTGAAGCGTCTATCTTGTAGTAGTCGACTTTCATTTTCAGCAGGTAATGGAAATTCGAGTATCCGTTACCGAAATCGTCGATGGCTATTTTGGCGCCAAAACTGTGAACTTTGGCTATAAACTCGTTTATAAGAGCGAAATCGGATATCTCTTCGGACTCAAGTATCTCAAACATGACACGCTCGGGATTGGGATAGTCGCTCAACGCTTTGTATATATGTTCACGGCAGAGAGGATCTTTTATATCGTTCATGGAGAGATTCAGCGAAAAGCTACAGCTGCAGTTTTTAAAATATTCAAAAGCCTCTTCGATCATGATCTGGGTGATATTGGCATACAACCGACTGTTGAGCGCCACCTCCAAAAACTCGTCCGGAAGATGGGTATGGCCGTTTTTATCGATCAGTCTCACCAGTACTTCATACTTGTGCACACTCATATCCTTGACAGAGGCTATCGGCTGAAAATAGGGCACTATCCTTTTCGCCTCTATCGCCTCCTCTATCTCTCTTTTCCAGCGTATATGGCGCTTGTAGTCGGCTTCGAGTTCAGTCGAGTTGCGATAGTACTCGAATAGCTTTTTCCTCTTTTTAGCGGCATTCAGCGCGACCGAAGCTTTCTCTATGAGTCTCTCGGTATGATTTTCCACCACGCCGCCCGTTACGGTTATTCGCAGCCCTTCAAGCTCCTTGCTCTCGAAAGTGATTCGGTGAAGCTCTCCTATTATCTCTTCAATCTTTTTCGGATCGCACTGCGAATACCCCACTATCGCAAACTCGCTGCCCCCTATTCTGTAAAGCTTCGTATCGGGAGGAATGATCTTTTTCAGGTTCTTTGCTATATCTTTCAGTACCCTGTCACCCAGCTCGAAGCCGTAGTAGTCATTCAGCTCCTTGAAGCGGTCAATATTCAGAAGCAGCATCGAAGCCGGCCTCTTCTGTTCCAGGTCGCTCTGCAACCGGTAGATATTTCCCAGTTTCGTCAAAGGATCTATAAAAAACGATGCCAGCAGCTTGTCGTAGTAGAACTTGATCCTGGAGATCATGGAATTGAAGGAGTGTTCCAGAGTTTTTATCTCCTTACAGTCGCTTTCGACACTGATCTTGCTGTCGAGGCCGCTGTCATCCTTGATGTTCGATATCTGTTCGCTAAGCTGCGTAAGAGGAATGACGAGTCTTCTGTCAAAAACCCAGTAGAAAAAGGCGAAAAAGAGAAGAAGAAATATCGAAAGTGTAAGAATGAAATAGAATATCATCTGATCCAAAGATAGAATTATCTGCTGTGCCGGCATTCTTATATCTATGACACCGTTGACGTCTCCGGCTTTTGCATTCTGGTGACACGGCAGACAGCGCTCCTCCACCCTGATAGGGTAGAGATATCGTATGGCGTTTTGATCATCTATTCGTATGATCTCCTCTCCGGCCATAGCTCTCTTAAGAAGAGGATCGCTTGCGACTTTTTGCGCATCTTTCGGGACGGTACCGTATATCTCTTCGACGATTTGACTACGGTACGTACTTATCTGCATTCCGGGACGGGTGGTATTGAGCCTTTTTAGTATCTTGTTTATATCCTCCTTGCTCCACCCCTCCTGCATCTTCGTATAGAGGTTCTCGAACACCAGTTCGCTGCTATGTCTGGCATCCTCTATCGCCAGCTCCGTAAGGGCCTGCCGCTTCAGGTAGAAGCCCACAACCAGCTCGAGCAGAAGGCTGATAAGCAAAAAGATGCCGATCGTATTGAGCATATGCCGGCGAATGGTGACGAGCTTTTCCTTTGACATGAAAAAATTATAGCGAAACTCTAATCAAACCGTCTCATTACGATCTTTTACGAACCTCCTGTAAAGCATTGGCAATAGCACCAGCGTCAATGCGGTAGAGGTGATCAGCCCGCAGATAACCACTATGGCCAGAGGTTTTTGAATCTCCGACCCTGGACCTGTGGCAAAAAGCATCGGAACCAGAGAAAGAGCGGCGATGGAGGCTGTCATCATAACAGGTCTTAGCCTCCTTTTGGCTCCCTCTACCACCACCTGTGAAATTGGAAGCTTCTGTGCCAGCTCGTTGAAGTAGCTGATCATTACCACACCGTTGAGTACCGCGATACCAAGTAGCGCAATGAAACCGACAGAGGCCGGTACGGAGAGGTAGCTCTTGGTAAGATAGAGACCGAATATCCCTCCGACCATCGCAAGCGGAATCGTAGTAAAGATAATTGCGCTTTGCAATACGGAGCGGAATGTCATATACAAAATCATGAATATCAGTACCAGTGCGATCGGTACGACGATAGAGAGACGCTTCATCGTCGCCTGCTGGTTTTTGAACTGTCCTCCGTATGTGACGGAGTATCCGGTCGGCATCTTGACCTC
>JAMONQ010000107.1 GCA_027065635.1 Campylobacterales bacterium
CGGCCTTTTCGCCGACGCCGACGTAATAGATGGGGAGCTTGAGCTCTTCGGCGATACTGAAGAGCGCGCCCCCTTTGGCGGTGCCGTCGAGCTTGGTGATGATGATGCCGTCGATGGCGATCATCTCGTTGAAGGCTCTGGCCTGGTTGATGGCGCTGTTGCCCTGGGTACCGTCGAGGATCAATATTTTTCTATGCGGCGCGCCCTCCATCGCCTTGTGGCAGACGCGGACGATCTTTTTGAGCTCCTCTGCGAGGTTGGTCTGGGTATGCAGGCGCCCGGCGGTGTCGATGATGACGCGGTCGATCCCCTTGGCCTTGGCGGAGCTGATGGCGTCGTAGGCGACCGCCGAGGGGTCGTGCCCCTGCTTGGTGTAGACGATGGGGACGTCGAGCTTCTCGGCCCATGTTCTGAGCTGTTCGATCGCCGCGGCGCGGAAGGTATCGGCGGCTCCCAGAAGCACCGTCTGACCTTCGTTTTTGTAGCGCCGGGCCAGCTTGGCGATCGTCGTCGTCTTGCCGGCTCCGTTGACGCCGACGATCAGCTCGACGAAGGGCTTCTGGCCGGAGGGTTCGATCTTTTCGACCCGGTAGATGAAGAGAGAGACGAGGGTGTTGTAGAGCTGGGTGCGGTTGACCCTCTCGGGCAGCGAGTCGACGATCTTTTCGACCAGGTCGTAGCTTACGTCCGCTTCGAGCAGGAGATCCTCGAGCTCCTCCCTGTCGATTTTGTCGCGTCTTTTCGGTGCGGCCGTCTGGATCGCCTCGACCGTCTTTTTGAGACCTTTTTTCAGAAACCCGAACATTATTTGCCTACCTTCTTGAGGGCATCTTTGATGTCGCTTTCGAGCATCTCTTCAGGTACCATCCCGATATAGTGCCTGAAATATTTTCCTTCTACAAAAAGTACCATCATCGGAATGGGGAAGTTTTGCGGCTGGTGCAGCATGTCGGCTGTGACGTGGGCTATTTTCATATTTTGCGGCGAGTTGGATAGAAAGTAGTTTATCTCGTGATCTCGCTTGAACTTTTCAACCACTCTTTGCGGTACATTCTCTTCAACGAGTACGGCGAGAATCTTGAACTTTCCTCTATACTTCTCCTGGAGGTTTACAAGATGCGGTATTTCAGCCTTGCAGGGCGGGCACCATGTCGCAAAAAAGTTCAGCATGACGACCGGCTCTTTTACATCGAAGATGAAACCGTCATCGTCGAGTTTAGCTTTTATACTGATGTTTCGGTCCTGAAGAAGAAAAACATCCTGCTTTTTTTCACTCTTTTGCACAGGTGTATGTTCCTCTTTTTTTTCTGTACAGCCTGTAAACAGAAGCGATGCCGTGATAATTACAAGAAGCGATGGGAGTTTGATGTTCATTTTGATATCTTCCTTAGTCCGGTATTTTGATAAAATAGTCTCAATTATATTCAAAAAGGGCTTAAAATTGGAGAAACGGGAGTTTAGAAAGCTCTGCAAAAAACGGATGGAAAAAGTTGCGGGGTTCAGCAGGAGGTATCGGAGCCATATCGTGCGGTGCAGAGTCGCGAATATTATAAAAAAATATAATCCAGACTCCGTTTTGCTCTATATGCCGATGCCTCACGAGCCGGACATCAGAGCGCTTTTTAGGGTGTTGGCACAGAACACAAAAATATACATTCCGTTTATGGAAGGAGAAAGTTTTAAACTGGTACAATATAGACTGCCTCTGCGAAAAGGACGCTTTGGCATTATGGAATCGAATAATTCACATTTTTATCTGCCGAAAATAGATTTGGCCGTCGTTCCGGTTCTGGGGGTTGACGGAAAGATGGGCCGCATAGGATTTGGAAAAGGTATGTACGACAGGTTTTATGCGACACTGAAAAGAAAACCTACTACACTCTTTGTACAGCTTCGCAAGTGCTATACGAAGGAGATTGTAACGGATAGTTTTGATATAGAGGCGGATTTTTATATAACCCCCGAAGATATTATATTCCGAGGGAAACGATATGTTGACAGAAATATTGATAGGAGGTGCCGCAGCAACCGTTAGCGGGGTTGCAGCATTTTTTATAACCAGAAAAGTAGACGCTTCCAAATACGAAATATATGTAGAACAGGCCAAGGCCAAGGCCAAAGCCATAGAGCACGAAGCGGAAGTGGTACTGCAAAACGCCAGGCTCAAAGTGGCCGAGGCCGAGCTGGAGGCGAAGCAGAAGTATGAAGATGAGATCAAGCGGGTAAACAGCGAATTCAATGCCCGTATGGCCCAGCTCGAAAAGAGAGAGGAGGCGCTCTCGAGCAGACTCGAAAGCGAGCTTAAACAGGTTGCCGAAGAGAAGAGGGAGCTCAAAAGGAGCAGAGCGGAGCTCGATTCGTTGCGCCGGGAAGCTGAAAGGGTCAAAACGGAGTGTGAACAAAAACGCCAGGAGGCTTTGAGTGTCATAGAGAGGGCTTCTGGTTTGACAAGGGAGGAGGCCAGGGAGATCATTCTCAAAGAGGCCGAAGAGGATGCAAGAGGCGAGATAGCCCATATCGTCAGAAAGTACGAGGCTGAAGCGAAAGTCGAGGCCAAAAGAAAGGCGAACTATATCATTGCCCAGGCGACGACACGGTATGCCGGAGAGTTTGCCGCCGAACGGCTGATAAATGTGGTCCACTTGCCCGATGACGAGCTCAAGGGCAGGATCATCGGTAAAGAAGGTAGAAACATAAAGACTCTGGAGATGCTTCTTGGAGTGGATATAATCATCGACGATACTCCCGGAGCGATCATACTGAGCAGCTTCAATCTATACAGGCGTGCGATAGCTACCCGTACCATAGAACTGCTGGTCGAAGACGGCAGAATTCAGCCAGCGCGAATCGAAGAGATCTACGAGAAGGTGACGGAAGAGTTCGAGCAGAGAGTGCTCGAGGAAGGAGAACAGATCGTTACCGATCTGGGTCTCTCTCCGATGAATCCGGAACTGGTCAAGCTGATAGGGCGTCTTAGATACCGTGCAAGCTACGGTCAGAACGCCCTTGGGCACTCTCTTGAGGTAGCGCATCTGGCGGGTATCATGGCGGCCGAGATGGGAGGCGACGAGACGCTTGCAAAAAGGGCTGGTATACTGCACGATATCGGAAAGTCATTGACTCACGAGTATGCCGGCAGCCACGTAGATCTCGGTGCGGAAGTGTGCAAGCGCTACAAAGAGCATCCTGTAGTAATCAATGCTATATATGCCCATCACGGTCACGAGGAGGCACAGACGATCGAGTCTGCCGCAGTCTGTGCAGCCGATACGCTTTCGGCCGCCAGACCGGGAGCGAGACGGGAAGTTCTTGAGAGCTTCCTGAAGCGGGTCAAGGAGATAGAGGATATCGCCACATCGAGACCGGGGGTGCATCACGCCTATGCGATCAATGCCGGACGCGAAGTGAGAGTTATAGTCAACGCCTCTTTGGTCAACGACGACGAGGCCGTACTGCTTAGCAAGGAGATTTCCGAAGAGATCGAAAAAAGTGTACAATATCCGGGCGAGATAAAGGTAAGCGTGATTCGTGAAACCCGTGCCATCAACTATGCAAGATAAGAGATATGCACACTCTTTACGAGCCGACCGGGAGGGCGGTTTGCCTATCCTGGCAGAGCTTCGGTACCGGTGCGGCTGAAAAAGTGTCATAACACTACCAAGGAGTTACAAGAAGATGTCAGATAGAACACCGAACAGATGCGGCCAGATAGAGGCGTATTTCAGAAGAGAAGAGAGATATGAAGGATTGCAGCTTGTTTTCAAGGAGCATCCGGAGCTGAAGGACGAGATAGTAAAAGCGATCGAGGAGACGATCGAGGAGACCGGTGTCACTCCCGCGATATTTGAAAACAGTGAAAAGATCGGTGCGGCGCCTTACGCATTTTATATAGAGTTCAATGACGACTATGACAAGGATGGAGGCAACTTTTTCGAAGTTCTGTTGAGGAAACTCGGCATCGACAAATGCGAGCAGTAGCCTCGCGGCTTATCGGCTGCCTTCCGTCGCCCCTGCCTGATGCTCCTCTTCGTTTATGACGGAGTCGTCGTAGGGGTCGAGGTGGATATTTATGAGCCAGTCGGCTTTCGGGTCGATCTCTTTTATTCTCGCTTCGACGTTGTCTCCTATGCGATGGGCTTCCAGTAGTGACATTTCAGGTGTAAACACGAGGTGTACGTCTACAAAGTAGTCGTTGCCCGCTTTTCTTGTTTTGAGCCAGTGGTAGTCGTTTACGCCGGGCTCAGACTCGATAACCTCTTTGATCTTTCGGACAATCTCGTCATCGAGTGAAACGTCCATCAGCACAAGCACACCTTCTTGAATCAGTTCGAATGCCGAGTATACGATATAGATAGCTATCAGTATTCCCAGAATCGCGTCGATCATGAAGAAGTCTGTAAAGTATATCACGACAAGTGATACAAGAATGGCACCGTTGCTTAGAAGATCCGTTTTGTAGTGGAGTGCGTCCGACTTGATGACCATGTTTTGAGTCACTTTGGCTACGTGGTTCAGGAAAATGACCAGGGCTCCGGTAACGACAAGCGATATGACCATGACGGCTATCGATATGTCGAGGTGTGTTACAGGCTCTTCATGGATCAGTTTTCCGATCGCTTCATAAAAGATATAAAAGCCTGAAAGGGTGATGATGACCCCTTCCAGGACCGCTGCAATCGCCTCGATTTTGCCGCGTCCGTAGTTGAATTTCTCGTCGGCGGGTTTTTCGGCGTTGGAGACGGCGAAAAGGTTGAACAGTGAGACGGCAAGATCGAGCCCGGAATCTATGGCCGATGCCAGTACGGCGACCGATCCGCTGATCAATCCTACGATAAGCTTGATGATGACAAGTGTGACCGCGACGGATGAGCTTACTATCGTCGCTTTTTTCTGCAATGTCATGGCTGATGGATCTCCAGATTTTTAAGTCGTGCCGTAGATAGGTACATGATGGCGGAATTTTATCCAACTTTAACTATAATCTTCATTATGGATTTGGAAAAGATAATAGAAGAGCGGAAGTCGTGGCTCGGTTGGAAAAATATCGCGCCGCTTCGTGAAGCTATCGAGAAACTTCCCGATATAGAGGATGTGGAGGTCGAGCTCGGTGACTGGATAAGAGTCTCGTCATCCGATATGACGAAAGAGGATCTTCGCACAATCGAAGATGCCGCAAAGATGATGAAGCCATGGCGCAAAGGGCCTTTCGACCTCTTCGGGATACGTATAGACAGCGAGTGGAAGAGCTTCATGAAGTATGATCTGCTCAGACCATATCTCGACCTCGAGGGAAAGAGTGTCGCGGATGTTGGGTGCAACAACGGCTACTATATGTTCAGAATGCTGGAGTTTTCACCCGCTTCCATACTCGGAGTAGATCCGTCACCGCTTTTTTTTACGCAGTTCGAGCTGATAAATCGCTATATCCGGAGCGACCGATTGCGCTACGAAATGCTCGGTATTGAACATATGCCGGGATTTGCCGATATGTTTGATACACTGTTTTGTCTGGGAGTCCTGTATCATCGAAGCGACCCGATAGCGGCTCTGAAGTCTTTGAAACGCTCGTTGAAGCGGGGTGGGGAGCTGATACTCGACTCTTTCGTGATCGACGGTGATGAATCAGTGTGTCTCGTACCGGAGTCGACCTATTCGAAGATATCCAATGTCCACTTCGTACCTACGGTGACTGCGCTCGAAAACTGGTGCAAAAAAGCGGGATTCGAGCGTTTTGAAGTACTGGAGATTGTCAAAACCGATTCCACGGAACAGAGAAAGACGGAATGGATAGACGGAGAGAGTCTGGAGGATTTTCTGGATCCGAAAAACCCTGAACTGACGGTGGAAGGATACCCTGCACCAAAGAGGGTCTATATAAGAGCCTACAGAAAGTAGAGGAAAGTCATGGCCAAAGATAAAGAAGAGGAACAAAAAGAGAGTAACGATGATGAAGTGTCGTCTCCTTACAAAGAGCTGGAGCTCAAAACCCACAGGAAGCTTGACCAGTCTTTGTGCGGTACTCTTCTTGAGCTCGAAGAGGGGTATGCCAAAGTGGAGCTGGAGACTACGCGGCAGATGGCTGCCGACGAGATGGGACTCGTTCACGGAGGCTTCACTTTTGCCGCTGCGGACTTTGCCGCTATGGCGGCCGTAAACGATCCCAACGTCGTACTCGTAAGCAGTGACTGCCGATTTCTTTCGCCGGTCAAGGTTGGAGACAGGGTGCTGTTTACGGCACAGGAGCTATACAAGGAGTCGAGAAAGAGGAAGATTCACGTTGTAGGAACCTTCGAAGATATAAAAGTCTTCGAAGGGGAGTTTATGGCCGTAGTGCTCGAGCGCCATGTGCTGAAGCTCAAACTTCTCAAAGATGACGAAGAGTAAAAGTCAGATCACCTCTATCCAGTATGGAATGTTTCTCTTTTCGGCTTCGAGTGTCGATTTGGGGCCGTGTCCCGGATAGAGTGTGACGTTTTTCGGGTAACTCATAGCCATTTTCAGACTCTCTTTCATCGCTTCCGGGTCGGAGTATGGAAAATCGACTCTGCCTATGGATCCTCTGAATAGAAAATCCCCGCAAAACCAGTTCTCTCCTATCTCGATTGCGCTGCACCCGGGTGTATGTCCCGGAAAGTGGAGAAAAGTCAACTCGATATCGCCTATTGTGTAGCGGGCGTTAGGCTCTACGGCTACATCGGCCTTGCAGGAAGGGGTGCGCTGGCCGAAAGGATCCTTTTCGAGCATGAAAACGTCATCCTTGGGGCAGTAGACCGGAATATTGAGTCTCTCTTTCAACTCCCTGTCGCTCCAAACATGGTCGAAATGACCGTGTGTATTCAGGATAGCCGCCGGTGACTTGACATTTTTCATAACCCATTCGGTCGCTTCCACTCCCGGATCGATTATAAGCTCCGTCGTATCGCTCGAGACGATGTAGCAGTTTGTCTGGTACGGACCCATCGGTTTGGCTTTTATCTGCATGAAATCAAAATCCTTCTATAATCGTCTTTATGGAAAAGTCAGAGTTTTTTACCCTTGTATCGGAAGCGCTCAACCAGAGCGATCCGGATCTAAAGTCATCCCTTGTCGAGCAATTGTACTCAAAATTGGCGCAAGGTAGCCTTACGTTCGATCATGACTCCCCTGTACTCGAGCAGACGGATCCGTCGTATGCACCATTGGTTCGCATCGTAAAACCATCCGAAGTTCCAAAACGAAAAGGTTTTGATACGAAAGAGGGGCAGGGTGTACTTCTGCATGCCGTAGCCCACATAGAGTATAGCGCCATCGATCTGGCACTCGACTCCGCATACCGTTTCAGAGGGTTGCCTTTCGAGTACTATCTCGACTGGATAGAGGTGGCGCATGATGAGGTGCGCCATTTTGGAATGCTGGCGAAGCTGATGGAGAGAATCGGTGTGCGATACGGGGATTTTCCGGTGCATACTTCGCTTTTCGATGCCGGCAAAAAGAGCGGTGTCGATCTGCTTCACCGTATGGCTGTAGTTCCAAGATATCTCGAAGCGGGCGGTCTGGACGCCAATCCGAAGATAGTGCAAAAACTCAGAAGCTATCCAAAAACCGGAATGATCGAAGAGATAATCGACGCTTTGAATATTATTTTGGAAGAGGAGATATCGCATGTGGCCAAGGGAGACAGGTGGTTTAAATACGAAGCGCGGCGCAGAGGGGTCGACGAAAGTGTCTACTTCGATATACTCGAGAGCTATTATCCGGGGTTTGTGAATCGCAGCGGCGACATGAACGTATCGGCAAGACTGAAGGCCGGGTTCAGTTGCGGCGAGCTCAAAAGAATGGGAGTGAAGGAGTGCGGCTGAAATAGCTCTCTTATGCAGTCGAACTATATATAAAAGCTTTGTTTAATGCTTGCTTCAGTAACATATAGCAACTATTTTTACATATTGAAACAGGAGCCCACCAGATGGCACGAGAGATCCCATTTTTCAAACCGGATATTTCGGAAGCGGAGAGAGCGCAGATAGAAGAGGTACTCGATCTTGAAAACCTCGAGAAGGCCGAAGAGCTCGAGAAGGCGTTCTGCAAAAAGACCGGAGCCACTTATGCAATCTCTACAAATAGCGGTACATCGGCCCTTCACCTCTCCATGTGCGCAATGGATCTCAAGCGCGGAGACAAGATTATATGTTCGGTAAATTCGTTTCCCTCCGTACCCGAGGTGGTCCGCCATTTCGATGCCGAGCCGATATTCGTCGATATAGACCCGGATGACTTCAACATAGATCTGGATGCTTTCGAAAGGGTACTCGAAGAGAATATCTCCAAAAAGCTAAAAGGTGCGGTCATAAACCATGTCGCCGGACAGCCGACTGACCTTGACAGACTCTACGAAATAGCCAAAAAGTACAACATCAGAATCGTAGAAGATGCCAGCGACGCCATGGGGGCTACCTACAACGGTGATCCGATAGGCGCGACCGGAGCCGATATCACATGTTTCAGCTTCTCTCCGCATATGAAAAACTCTGTGGCCAATGCCGGTATGATGCTTTGCGAGGATGATGAGCTCTACAGGCGCGGCATGCTTTTGAGAAACCACGCCATAGAGTCCTCCGGATGGGACAAGTACGGAAACCTGGAGTATATTTACGATGTCGTCGATATTGGATGGAAATACGATATCAGCGAACTCGACGCGGCGTATGCGCTGGCACAGTATAGGCGTCTGGACAATGCTATCGAGCGCAGAAAAAAGATAGCGGCGATGTATGACGATGCCCTTGATGGTGTCAAACATGTATCCATTCCAGTACGCAAGCGTGACCATATCTATCAGCTATATATCATCAAGATCGACAGAAACAGGGACGGATTTGCAAGGGCTCTGAAGGATAGAGGTATTCACTGCGGACTTCACTATATCCCCTTGCATCTGATGAGCTACTACAAACAGAAATACTCTTTGAGGGTCAACGATTTCCAGACCGCTCTTCAGACATATCAGCAGGTACTCTCTCTCCCAATCTACAACACGATGAGTGACGCCGATGTAGAATATGTTTGCGATATGGTCAAAGAGGTGGCTGACAAACATATTTGATGTCTTCTATCGTATCATTCTTCGAAAATCTCTACTACCGGCCCAGGTGGTATCACTGGCCGGTGGCGCTTGCACTTCTTCCCGTATCTCTACTATACGCTTCTGTTATGCTGCTTCGAAGAGTTGCGGCCAGGCCGAAGGATTATGGAATACCGATCGTAAGTATCGGAAATCTTCTGGTTGGCGGGAGCGGCAAGACTCCAATGACCGTAGCACTCGCCTCCCGTTTTGAAAAAGTGGCTGTCGTTTTACGCGGTTACGGCAGAAAGAGCAGCGGTATGGTGGTGGTGAGCGAGTGGGGTGAAATCTTGACAAGTGTCGAAGAGAGCGGAGATGAAGCTATGGAGTTGGCACGCTCTTTGAAGGATATTACCGTCATCGTGGCGGAAAATCGTGTCGAAGGGATCGAGAAAGCGAAAAGTATGGGGGCAGAGGTGATTTTTCTTGATGACGGCTTCAGCAAAGTCCATATAAAGAAGTTCGATATACTCCTTTGCCCCTCTGACGTGCCGAATCCGCTTCCATTGCCTTCTGGTCCCTTTAGAGAG
>JAMONQ010000108.1 GCA_027065635.1 Campylobacterales bacterium
GCGTCATGGCATTCCTGTCTTTGAGACCGGCATATCCGATCTCCCTGGACCGGATGCCCAGATGGCTGCTCAGGATCTCGATCATCTGCCATGTCGTGAGATCTTTCTTGCGGACTTTCAGTATCAGGTGCTCCCCTTCACCGCTAAAGTCGTAGAGAGGAATCTCTGTCACTACAAAATCGCTCGGCGTCTGCCTGAAATGAAAATCTATCGGTGCATGGGAAAGCGGATATAGGCGGTCGGGCATATGCTCTTCCTTCGTGGAACTCTTTTTGAAATTATACTTACTGCTCTTTGAACGGTATAATAACCTATCCTAACTTTGAGGGTAATAGATGATAGATCCGAAATTTTTGCACCTTCTCTTCTCTACGGCCAGTATAGACAGGTGGAACGACCAGATAAGGCCCGTGGATTTTGTCGAACTGGACAAACAGTCTCACAAGATGATTACGGCGTGGCTGCTCGGCCGCATCGAAGAGGAGGAGAACCGCGTCGAAATCGACTGGAGAAAGCTCATAGAGTATGCCGTATGCGAATTTATCTACCGGGCCGTTTTGACGGATTTGAAGCCGCCGGTATTCCATCACCTTGCAAAGCACAAAAAACGGGAACTGGACGCGTATGTCAAAAAGGAGCTCTCTGGTCTCGTCGACGAAAGGCTCAGGGCCAGGCTCGATGCCTACCTCGCATCGGACGAGAATGGAATCGAACGCCGAATACTCCATGCGGCGCACTTTCTTGCCAGCCGATGGGAGTTTGGCATCATATACGACTTTCACCCCTCTGCGGCCGGCGTGGGTGAAATAAAGCTGAAAATCGATATGGAGGTGGAGGATTTTCTCGATCTGACCGGCGTAAGGCGGCTCGAGATGGGGATCAAGAGCAGAAACTTTCTTGAGACGTGCGCCATGCTCAGGTTTCAAAAACGGTGGGCCAAGACACCCAGAATTCCGCAGACTTCCGTACTCGGACATATGTTTTTCGTCGCCGTGACGACCTATCTTCTGAGCCTGGAGTACGGTGCCTGCGACAAAAAGCTGTACAACAACTTCTTTACAGCCCTTTTTCACGATATCGCCGAATCGCTCACACGGGATATCATCTCTCCGGTAAAGTATGGCGTCGAAGGGCTCGACGAGCTTCTCGGCGAATATGAAAAAAAGGCGGTCGAAGAGCGCCTTCTGCCGATGCTGCCGCCCTATCTCAGAGAGGAAATGAGATACTTCGTAAACGATGAATTCGATAACAAAATCAGGGTCGACGGCCGGATCGAAACGGTCGAAGAGACAAGTCAGATGTTCAGCCGGTACAACAGCGACGGCTACGACGGTATAGACGGTTCTTTGATTAAGGTAGCCGACCATATAGGGGCGTTTATAGAAGCTGCCGCCTCGATACAAAACGGTGTCAACCCCCCTTCACTGATAGAGGCCAAAAACTCTCTTTTGAGCAGATATGAAGGTTATGAGATTTTCGGAATAGAGATAGAGAAGATTTTGAAAGGGCTCGAAAAGTGACCGGGACCCCATCGGTGGAGTCTCAAAAGTGGTTCGCTTTGCAGATCTCTTTGTAGGGAGTCCTTGCCGCTCTGCCGAAAAGAGTGAGGGGTGTTCTGGTCTGTTTCGCTATATTTTCTATCCTCTTTTTATATCTCGGATCGAACGCGAAAAGGATCTCGAACTCCTCCCCGCTGCAGCCTATACGCTTCGGGATAGGCTTGAAGAAGTCGAAACCGAGCCTGTTTGCGCGGTGGAGTTTCTCGAGATCGCGGAAGAGTCCGTCCGAGATATCCATGGCACACCGGATGAAGGGGGCGGCTTTGTAGAAAAAGCGGTCCCTCAAAGTCGGAGATATGAATTTCGATCTTCCGTTTACGGCATAACCGCGTAAAAGTCTCTTCAAATCCCGCCCGCTTTGGCCGAGTACCCCGGTATGTGCCAGCAGATCCCCCTCTTTCATCCCGCTTCTTCTTACCGGTTTTCTGCACTC
>JAMONQ010000109.1 GCA_027065635.1 Campylobacterales bacterium
CATAGTAGCGCTCAAGGTGGCCTCCGAGTCTGGAGACGATCTGCTGGCGCTGATTGCTAAGCTGTACTATCTTTGCATTGAGATGCAACTCTTTTCCGAAAGAGCGCAATACACTCTTTTCGATAATGATATCGGATGCAAAAAGCGGAGCGAACGTAGCGACGAGTATGTAAAAGATTCTTCTATTCATCGTTTTTTCCTTTCAGGTAGTCTATTTCTATTTGGTAGATATTTGCGAGGTATAGAGTCTCAAGCAGCTGGCGCCTCGTTTCGATGAGAGAGTTTTTTGTCTTTATCAGGTCCAAAAGAGAGCTTCGAGCCATTTTGTATCCCTCTTCAAAAAGCGTCAGCAGCTGCTCTTCTTTATCGAGCTGGCTATGTAGCGCGTCGTATCTTTGTTTTAGAATCCCGAGCTGCCTTGTCAAAGAGGCGAGCCTCGTTCGCTGGCTTATTTGCAGCCTCTCTCTTTGCAAAGCCGCCTGCCTGGCCTTAATTTCAGCTATCCGGTACTCCTGGTTCGTGCGGTTGAAAAGCGGGAGTTCGAGCGATACACCGATTCTGCCTATGGATTGCTCCGGCTCATTTTCGATCTCTCCCGTTACGGTATAGCTTTCTACTCTTCGGCTTTTGGTTTTGGCTTTTGAGAAGAGGAGAGCCTCTTTTGCCTTTGCAGTTTCGATATCCGGACTCGATGCCCTCTTTACGGATATGCTGTCCACTCTATACAAAAAAGCGGCCTCCAGTTCGATTTGTTCAGGTATACCGGCCAGATTCAAAAGCCCGAAGTATCGTGAGGTAACTTCCCTTTCATACTCGAGCAGTCTGTTTTTGGCGGAGATCTTCTCCACAGACGCCTGCATCAAAGAGGCTTTCGTTCCGCCGCCACTTTCATAGCGCTCTTTCGCTATCGCTTCGACCCTTTTCGCGAGCTCTATCTCTTCTTGCAGAAGCCTCTTTTCGTATACAGCCAATACGTAGTCTGTATATTTGCGTCTAAGTGTGGCCGAGAATGCGGCGCGATCTCTTTTGTATCCGGCTTTTGCGAATTTTACGAGATTTTCGCCGTACTCTTTTATATCCCGTTGCAGGCCAAAGACTCTAAATGGCTGCGAAATACCAAGCCTTGAGCCGTATTCACTCTTTCCATCGTCCGGAGCATAGCGGCCGACTTCCACTTCGAGTATGGGATTTTCGTATCTTAGTGCCAAATCCTTTTCCAAAACTGCTATATCGCTTTGAAGTTTTGCGGATAGAATTTCCGGTGATCTTTGCATCGCTTTCGATTCGAACGTTTTGTAATCGACACCGTATAGTGTCACGGCGGCTGCGATCATAATCATTATCCTTGTCATAAAGGCTCCTTTTTCTGACTATAAACTATTGGGTATGTCTACTGCCTTTCGACGATAGAGCGGGTACAAAGATCCGTTTCGTATATAAACGCTCTTTGCCGAACGGTATAGATCTGTTTAAGCGAGCGCAGTGTAGCGCTTCTTTATCTGTTGAACAGCAGAGTGTTCTCGACAAAAAGGGAACGGTTCGAGGTAGTCAAGTAGTTAAAGGGTTATAGGCGGGCGGTAGTCCGGATCTGCCGGCGGATGTTTGTAGTGTCTGTTTGTGTAGTCTATCTCCATATTGCCGGAGATGAAAGGGATATGTGTGTCGCAGTCGACCGGTATCGCACTGAGATGGAACATATGGTGAATGTCGCACAGGTCGCCGCAGTCGCTTCCCTCTTCGATTTCGACTACATATTCGCATACCGTTTCATGCTCACACGATTGAAACGAGTATATGAAAGCCGCATGAGCGATATTTACGAATATCGCAAAGAGCAGCATGATAGTGACGGCTCTTTTGGGCATATCTCTTCTCTTTCCGGCTATTTATAGGCCTATTGTACCTTGCTTGATAATCATTGTCAATTTTATAAGCCTTATATTCGGAAATGATTTGAAAAAAGAGCTCTTTTCGCTACTTTTTTTCTATTTTACGCCGATATCTATATGGCCTCAATTATAAATTTTTTTTCATTTGACAAAGGTATGGATGGTAAATAGAGTATGATCAGTCAGACTGTTGTTTTTTCCGACGGAGTAGTGCCAAAACGGGATACTTTCGATCTCTCTTCCGACAGAACCACCGTTTTTATGGTATTTGCGGATATAGAGGATAGAGAGTATCTGCAAAGGCTTTTGCATGAACTTAAAAAAATAGAGCCGGCTGCAAAGATAATTGGCGCATCGAGCGACGAAGCGATAGCGGAGGGCAGAATAGCGGGTAAAGGTTCCATAGTTGTCACTGCACTCTCATTCGATGAAACCGATATAAAGTGTGAACTGTTCTTGTCGTGCGATGATTTCGCTAAGAGAGTGGATGCCGTTTTAAGTGATGACACGAAGCTGTTCATAGCTTTCAGTGACGCATCGAGCATAAACGGAGACCATTTTCTTGAAGTTTTGTCCGAGTCGGCTTCCGGCATTCCGGTAATAGGCGGTATAGCGGCTACCGCCTCTTTCAGGAACACGTTTGTCATCGAAGGTGACAGAATAGTGGAGAGGGGTGCCGTAGTGGCATCCCTGAACTCAAAAACTCTTGAAATCTATATGGATTATTCGTTCGGATGGCAGGCGGCCGGCCGCTCTTTCAAGGTCACGGAAGCCAACGGAAACAGGATAACCTCAATATCCGGTATTTCACCGGTCAAACTGTTTAGACACTACCTCGGAAAGAATGTGGTCGATGCGATGCCCGGAATAGGTTCCGCTTTTCCTTTGATGATCAGACACAACGACAGGTTGATCGCCAGAGGCGTCATAGGAGTCGACGGGGAGAGCTTTATCGTATCCGGCAACGTCAGGGTGGGGGATGAAGTCTATATCGGATACGGGAATCCGCATACGATTCTAAAAGAGAGTCTCATACACGAGAGGATTTCTGGCAAGATGCCAAACCCCGATACGATTCTGAACTTTTATTGTGAAGGAAGAAAGCTCTTTTTGCACAGAAGTATCGTAGATTACGAGCAGAGACTTTTAAATACCGTTGCCCCTGCTTCCGGTATGTTCACTCTCGGTGAGTTTTATGCCGCGGGCGATAGTGCCGATCTGCTTAACTTCAGCTCCACGGTCGTAGCTTTGAGAGAGGGAAATGGTTCAGGCAGAAGAAGACTCGACTTTCCGCCGCCTCCAGAACCCGATCAGTTCGAACTGATAGCCGAGGGGCTCTTTCATTTCATAGATGTCCGTGCGAAAGAGCTCAAAAGTCTGGCATATTACGACGAGTTGACAGGTCTTCCCAACAAACATCTTTTCTACAGGATACTTGAGAAAACGATTGCCGATATATCGAGAGAGGGAGGGCAGGGTGCACTCTTTCTGATCGATATCGACAACTTCAAAGATATCAACGACACTGCCGGGCACAAAGAGGGGGACGCTGTATTGCGTCTTTTGGCGCAACGTCTGGAGAGAGAGCTCGAAAAGAGCGAGAGACTCTGTAGAATCGGAGGAGACGAGTTTGTAATCGTAGCCGAGAGGATAAGTGACGAGAAGCAGATGGAGAGCTTCGCAAAAGAGGTGCTGAGAAAAGTGAAGGAGAGAGTCAAGATCGGGCACCACAGTTACCATCTTACCGCAAGTATCGGTATAGCGAGTATAGATGGGGAGAATTGTGACAAAGAGGAGGTCATGAAGCGGGCCGATATCGCGATGTACCATTCAAAAAGGCTCGGTAAGAATCGGTGGAGCATATATCGGGAGAGTATGGGGCGTCATGCCATAGAGCGCTATCGTATCGAGCAGGAGCTTCGAGCCGCAATAAAGAATCGCCAGCTACTATTGCACTATCAGCCGCAGTACGATATGAGAACCGGAGAGATCGTTTCAGTGGAGGCACTGGTGAGGTGGAACCATCCAGAACGAGGACTTCTCTATCCGGACAGCTTCATAGAGGTTGCCGAGTCATCAGGTTTGATCATACCGCTTGGCGAGCTTGTTCTTGATATGGCACTGGAGTTTGTGGCTGACTGCCGAAACTTGAACCATATCGCCGTCAATATCTCTTCCGTACAGTTCAAGGATGCCGACTTCTTTTCCATGGTAATGAGGCTTCTTGAAAAACACAACCTGAATCCTCGGAGTCTCGAGCTGGAGATGACCGAATCCGTTGTGATGGATGACGACAGCGAAACCACCGAACTTCTTTTCGCATTGGCGAAAGAGGGAATCAGGCTCAGTATCGACGATTTCGGCAAGGGGTATTCGTCACTGAGTTATCTGAAGAGGATGCCTATCAGTACACTTAAAATAGACCGCTCCTTCGTAATGGATATCCCGCAAAACAGTAGCGATATCGCCATAGTCAGGAGTATGCTGGCTATGGCGAGGGCTCTGGAGCTGGAGGTGGTTGCGGAGGGTATAGAGACTAAAGAGCAGGTAGTGTTTTTCAAAGAGGAGGGCGGAGTCGTAGCGCAGGGTTATTACTACTCCAGACCGCTTCCACCCGATGAGGTGAAAGCGCTTCTGGATAGCGAATGACTATTTTTCTATCTTTTTGCTTTCATACATTTCGTACAAAACTGGAATCAGAAACAGGCTCAACACCGCCGAAGTGACCACCCCTCCTATCATGGGTGCGGCTATACGCTGCATCACTTCGCTTCCGACACCGTGACTGTACATGATGGGCAACAATCCAGCCAAAATTGCAAAAAGGGTCATCAGCTTCGGACGCAGGCGCAAAACGGCACCTTCGAATATGGCTGAACGCAGCCGGTTTTTATCAAGTGATCCATACCTCTTTTTGTACTCTTCGACACTCTCTTGCAGATAGACAATCATGACGATGGCGGTCTCGGCCGCTACCCCCAGCAGTGCCAAAAAACCTACTACGACCGCAATACTCATGCTGAAATCGAGCCACTCTATATAGAGCAAGCCTCCCAGCAGAGCAAAAGGAAGTGTAAAAAAGACAATAAGAGTAGGTACTATCTTTTTCAGTGCAAAATAGATCAGAACCAGAATAGAAAGCAGAACCGTCGGTGCGATCCAGGCTATCTTTTCCATCGCACTTTGAAGGTATTCTGACTCTCCGGCCCACTCTATGTAGTATCCTGCCGGCATTTTGATCTCGGCCAACGCATCTTGTGCCCTCTTTTTGTATTCTGCCGGGCTTACGCCGCTATCGGGCGTGATATAGATAAAAGTTACCGGTTTCGCCATTTCTGTTTTGATCACCGATGCACTCTCCTTGTAGTCGATACGGGCCAAAGAGGAGAGCGGAACATATCCGAAAGGTGTTTTTATCTGGATGTCGCGGATCGCTTCGACACCGCTTCGCTCCTCCTCCTCGAATCTGACTGAGACAGGGTATCTCTCCAGTCCCTTTATCATCGTGGTTATTTTCATTCCGCCAATACCTGCGGATACATATGAGAGTATCTCTTTTTTCGTTATGCCGTATCGTGCCAGCGCTTTTTCATCCATATCGATCTCTATGTAGTATCCTGCATCGGAGCGGTCCGCAAAAACGGACATGGTCCCCACCATATTCTGAAGCCTCCGCTCTATATCGGCACCGATTCTTTGAAGTGTCCTGGGATCATCTCCGTAGAGCTTGATGCCGAGCGGAGTACGGATGCCGCTTAGAAGCATGTCTATACGTCCTCTTATGGGATATGTCCAGGAGTTGACAAGCCCCGGTATCTGCAGTGCCTCTTCCATCTCCATTCGCAGCTTTTCATAGGTCATACCTTCACGCCATTCGTTTTGGGGCTTGAATGTGATGATGGTCTCTACCATGGAAAGAGGTGCCGGATCTGTGGCGGTATCTGCGCGTCCGCCCTTGCCGAAAACCGTTTCGACTTCCGGAAAACTCTTGATGATCCTGTCGGTTTTTTGTGTGATCTCCTTGCTCAAATCGATGCTTATGCCGTAAGGAGTGACCGGCATATACATAAATGTCTGTTCGTTTAGCATCGGCATAAATTCCCACTTGAGTTTCTGATAGAGCGGTATCATCCAAAGAAGCAGTGCCATAGCCGCCAAAATTACGAGGTATTTCAGCTTTATGCCTATGTTCAAGAGCGGATGGTAGAGCCATATGAAAAAGCGGCTTAGAGGGTTTTTGGTTTCACTCGGAATTTTTCCTTTTACGAACCAGACCATAAGTACCGGTACCAACGTTATCGCCAAGATCGCTCCCGCTGTCATTGCAAAGGTTTTTGTAAAAGCGAGCGGTGTAAAGAGCAGTCCCTCCTGTCCGGATAGGGCGAAGATCGGTAAAAAGGAGACTACAACGAGTGCAAGGGCGAAAAATATGGGACGTCCTACAGTTTTCGACGAGCCGACTATGGCTTCGATCCTCTCTTTGTCCGATATTTTGCCATCCGTCGAGATCTTATGAATAGCCTTGTGTGCACTCTCTATCATCACTATCGAAGCATCGACCATGGCACCGATGGCGATTGCTATTCCTCCGAGGCTCATGATGTTGCTTCCTATACCGAAGATCTTCATCAGAAGAAAAGTTATGCCTATTGTCAGCGGAAGTATTATCAGGACGATGAGAGAGCTTCTTAGGTGCAGAAGGAAAAGCGCTATGACTATCACTACGATCAGACTCTCCTCTATCAGAGTTGACTTTAGCGTTTCTACCGCCTTTTCTATCAGAGAGCTTCGATCGTAGGTTTCGACGATATCAACTCCTTCCACTCTCAAGGAGTCGAGTTTTTTCTTGACATTCTGAATGACATTGTACGCGTCGGCACCGTAACGGATCATGACAATTCCGCCTACGACCTCTCCTTCACCGTTGAGATCCGCCATTCCGCGTCTTGGAGCCGGTACTATCTCCACTCTGGCGATATCTCCGATAGTAACAGGAACTTCTTCACTCTCCTTGACGAAAATAGAGCGAATCTCATCGAGATTTTTTATGTATCCTTTTGCCTGAACCATCCACTCGTATCCGTTTTGGATGACTATACGACCGCCGGTATCGTTGTTGTTGGCCTTTAAAGCGCGGACTATATCTCTGATCGAGAGATTGTAACGCTGCAGAGCTTCGTTGCTTACGGTTATCTGCCAGGTAGGGACGAATCCGCCTATAGTGGCGACGTCGCTGACGCCGTCCACTCCCATCAAGGCATATTTGTAGGTATAGTCTTGTAGTGTGCGCAGCTGTGCCAGATTCATCGTTTCGCTTACAAGCGCATATTCGTAGACCCACCCCACACCGGAAGCGTCCGGCCCCAAGGAGACCTCCACTCCGTCCGGAAGCCTGCCTCCAATCGCCGCAAGCTGCTCAAGTACTCTGCTTCTGCCCCAGTATAGATCGGTCCCCTCTTTGAATATGATGTAGATCAGGGCATTTTCATAGGTAGAAAAGCCTCTGACCGTTTCGATGTCGGCAATGGCAAGAAATTTCGAGATCAGTGGATAAGTCACCTGCTCTTCAATGATACCGGGGCTTTGACCGTTCCATTTCACCTCTACGATAACCTGGGGAGGAGAGAGGTCGGGAAGGGCATCCAGCGGTGTGTTTTTAATAGCCCAGAAGGATCCGAGTACCATAAAAAGAGTCGCTATCAGGATGAGGAAGCGGTTTTTGACGCTGAAATCTATAATTTTTTCGATCATGACTGCACCTAAAAGAGTCCGTTTATCCGGGCGTCGCTGTCGATCATGAAAAGAGCGTTTCCGACCACTTCGTCACCCTCTTCGAGTCCGGAGAGTATCGCGTAGTTATCATTGTCGATCGGCTTGATAGCAACTTCGAGCGGTTCATACTCACCCTCGTACTCTCCCGCTTTAAATACATACCAGCTTCCCATCTTTCTTATAACGGCACTGCGCGGTAGCGTTAGCAGGCTCTCTCTTTCCGATTCGACAAAAAGAGTCGCGAACATCCCGGGAAGAAGTCGCTCGCTGGAGTTGTTCAGCTCGAGACGAAGGGTTGCGAGTGCTCCTTTTTGGTCCAGCCTGGGGTATAGCACGGGGTTTTCAGCTTTGAATCGGCCGGCAACAGCTTTGGTCTCTATCCAAAAGCTTACACCTTCAAGAACGGTTTGTATATCCGATTCGCTGATTTTCGCTTCCATCCATATATTTTTCAGACCTACTATTTTAAAAATCGCGGACTTGGCTTCAAATGCGCTGCCTCTATTGACTCTTTTTTCGAACAGGTAGCCGCTGACTGGAGCCCTGACGGCAGTATATGGATCGCTCTTCCGGTTCGATTTTATTCGTGCTATCTCATCTTCATCGATACCAAGTAGCAGAAGTTTCTGTCTGGCGCTCTGTGCCATTTTGTAGTTGCCGCTGCTTGAAGCGTAATTGAGCGAGTTCAGATACTCCTCTTTGGCTTTGAATACCTCTGGCGAGTAGACTTTTGCGAGGATCTGGCCTCTTTTTACCTTGGTATAGACTCTATCGGCATAGAGTCTTACGACATAGCCTCCAAACCTGGGTACGACATCTGCTACAAGGCTGTCGTCGATTTCAAGGCGCCCGTAGAATCTTTTTTTGAAAGTGGTAGAAATCTTTTTTACACGTACTGTCTCTACATTGAAAAGCTGCTCCACGGTAGGTTTTTTCGATTCTGATGAGATCAAAAACATAGGTATCAATAAAAGTAGCACTTTTTTCATAACTCTTCTCCCAAAATCGCTTCAATTTGGGCTAAAGCGATATAAAGTTTTGTCCTTGCGGATATGGCTTCCGCATCGAGTCGCAGCTTCTGTTCCAGAATATCTACGAACTTGTACATGTCAGCACCTGTCGCTATGTCGGAGCGGATCAGATCGAACATATGGTTTATCTTCGGCAGGCTCTCATTCTCTATGATGTCTACAATTTCACGATTTTTTCCGGCTATGGCCACAAGCTCTTCAATCCTCGCTCCGATACGGAGTTTCGACTCTTCAAGAGCGCTTTTCCTGGCAAGTAAAAGGGCTTTGCTCTCTTCTATCTTGCTCTTTTCGGATCCATAGAGCGGAAGTGAAAAACGCAAACCGACAGATATATAGTCTTCATATGCCTCCCTTTGAAAATAGCCAAGACTCACTACCGGATCGATGGTGGTTTGCAGCCTGTTTAGTTCGAGATATCGGCTCGCCACCTCCTTTTTTGCCTCCTCTTTTTCTATAGGCGGGCTTACTTTTACTTTCGAAAGCGCTTTTTCAAGTGACACTACGTTTTTATCCGGCAGGCTGATCTCGACCTCTTTCGTATCGCTGAAACTCAGATATCCAAGAAGAGCCAAAACCCCTTCCTTTTTCGCCTTCAGCCGTTTCAAAGAGGTTTTCAGCCTCGACTTTACCAGTTCCGCAGAGATTATGCCCATGTGAGCCTCTCTTGAATCGTTCGTTGCCGTATAGACTCTGAAAAGTTCGATATTCTGCTCCGTCAGATCGATACTCCTGCGAGTCACCTCCATGAGCCTTTGTATCTCCCAGAGTCTGTAGACACTCTCTTTGATTCTTGCAAAAAGGATCGCTTCCGCCTCTTTG
>JAMONQ010000110.1 GCA_027065635.1 Campylobacterales bacterium
GTCATAGACTTTTCCAAAGCGTGGAGAAAAGACAAAGTGCTGCGCAGACTCGAGGCGATGATGATAGTCCTTGACAACGATCATATATTTATTCTGAGCGGAAACGGGGATGTAGTAGAGCCTGAAGATGGCCGCATTGCCGCCATAGGCAGCGGCGGGAACTTCGCAATATCGGCTGCGAGAGCGCTGGCCAGGCACGCGAAAATGGACCCCAAATCACTGGTACAGGAGAGCCTGCACATAGCGGCCGATCTCTGTATCTATACAAACCACAATATCAAAACACTGGAACTTGAAAAATGAGAAATCCCGAGAGTATGACTCCAAAAGAGATTGTAGAGTATCTGGACAACTATGTCATAGGGCAGGAAAAAGCTAAAAAGACGATTGCGGTAGCTCTTAGAAACCGTTACAGAAGGATGCAGCTACCTTCAGAGATACAAGATGAGATAATGCCCAAAAACATATTGATGATAGGATCGACCGGAGTCGGTAAAACCGAAATCGCCAGAAGACTCGCGAAGATGATGGGTTATCCGTTCGTAAAAGTCGAAGCGAGCAAATATACCGAGGTGGGTTTTGTAGGGCGTGATGTAGAGTCGATGATAAGGGATCTTGTCGCTACATCGGTAAATCTCGTTACACAGGAGCAAAAAGAGCTCAAAAGCGGTGAAATAGATGAATATGTCGAAAAGATGATCATCGAAAAACTGCTTCCGCCTCTGCCAAAAGGTGCGACACAGACCAAACAGGCTGAATATGAAGCGAGCTTCGAGAGAATGAAACAGAAACTGAAAAGAGGCGAACTCGACAATCTCACTATCGAAGTGGAGATGCCGTCTCCCAAAATAGAGCTCGCAGATACCAACCTCCCGCCCGAAATGAGCAAGGTACAGGAGTCTCTGGCCAAAGTTTTCGGCAGCCTCGGGCGTGAAAACAGAAAAGAGGTAACGGTAAAAGAGGCCAGAAAGATATTGAGACAGGCTGCCAGCGAACGACTTCTGGATGAAGAACAGATCAAACAGGAGGCTTTGCGCCGTGCCGAACAGGGGGGTATCATCTTTCTGGACGAAATCGACAAGATAGCAGTCTCCAGTCAAAACAGCGGCCGCCAGGATCCCAGCAAGGAGGGAGTCCAGCGAGACCTGCTGCCGATAGTCGAAGGCAGCAGCGTCAATACGAAATACGGAACGGTGCAGACAGATCACATACTCTTCATAGCCGCAGGAGCGTTTCATGTAAGCAAGCCCAGTGATCTGATTCCGGAGCTTCAGGGACGTTTTCCGCTGAGAGTGGAACTCGACTCTCTGACCGAAGATGCCCTCTACGAAATATTGACAAAACCCAAAAACTCGCTCATCAGACAATACCAGGCCCTTTTGGGTGTCGAGGGGATGGAACTCGCCTTCGAAGAGGAAGCTCTCAAAGCCATAGCTAAAGTGAGTTTCCAGGCAAACGAAAGGACCGAAGATATAGGCGCAAGACGTCTGCATACCGTAATCGAAAAAGTGCTCGAGGAGATCAGCTTCGAAGCCGATAGATACGAGGGTAAAACTTTTACGATAACGGCCGATTATGTACATGAGAAGCTCGATGCTATCGTAGAGGATGAAGATGTCGCACGATACATCCTCTGATACCTCGACGAAAGCGGGCTTCGTAGCTGTAGTCGGAAGGCCGAATGCCGGAAAGAGTACACTTCTTAACTGGCTTGTCGGTGAAAAGCTGGCAATGGTCAGCAAAAAGGCCCAGGCCACCAGAAAACGGATGAATATTATCGTCATGCACGAAAATGCGCAGATAATATTTGTCGATACGCCCGGCATCCACGAGAAAGAGCGACTTTTGAACCGCTTTATGCTTCAAGAGGTCTACAAGGCGATCGGCGATTGCGATCTGATTCTTTTTCTGGCTCCCGCGAAGGATGGTCTGGAGCACTATAAAAAGTTTTTGGAGATCAACACAAAAAAGAGGCCGCATATCGTCGTTTTGAGCAAGATCGACGAAGTGGGTCGTGACGATCTTTTAAAAAAGATAGGCGAGTATCAGCTCTACCAGGACAACTTCCTGGCTCTGGTACCGGTTTCCGTTACAAAAGGTATCGGAAAGGAGGAGCTGCTTGGGCAGATAGTAAAGCATCTGCCGACCTCTCCGTGGCTTTACGACCCGGAGCTTCTGACAACAACGAGCGTCAGAGAGATATACAAAGAGCTCATCAGGGAGTCGATTTTCGAAAATCTCAGTGACGAGATACCTTATGAGACCGACGTCATCATAGAGAAGGTAGAAGAGCTTCCAAATCTTGACCGTGTACAGGCCACCATCGTCGCCGAGAAGAGAAGCCAGAAGCTTATTCTCGTAGGGCGAGGCGGTTCTACGATCAAAAGAGTTGGAAGGGATGCCAGAATAAAGATGGAGCAGTTCTCCGGAAAGAAGATCTTTTTGGAACTTTTTGTATCCGTCAAAAGCGGGTGGTCGAAAACAAAAAAATCACTCAGTGAGATGGGATACAGCTTCGAATAGACGCCAACCTTTTACAAGCGGCGTTTTTTTGTTATTTTTAAACTGGCGTTTAAGCTATACTGGGTTAAAATCAGTAGAAGTAAAAATTATAAATAATTAATAGCGGGGCTTTGTAATGTTCAAGACATCACAGAATAAAACCGGAAACGAAGGTATCGGTTTTCAAAAGATAGTTTCGATCAACGCTTACCAGAATGTATCATATCAGTTTCAGAACAATATATTACAAAAGATCGAAAAGCTTCAATATGACAAAAGAAATTTTGTAGTCTCCACACTCGATTCCAAGGACTTCATATCTTCAATAGTCGAAATCAGCGTCAATATTCCGCCTGAAGATCTCCAGGACGCCATCGAACTGAAAGCATACGACGATCTCGGCCTGGACCAGGCTGTCGAGTATATAATAAGATTTATCGAAATTCCGGGACGAAAGACGGATAAACTGCGATACTTTCAGGTATTTGTAGCCGAGCCGGAAGTGATTCAGGAAGTCTTCGAGCCGATACGCCAACAGGTAAAGTATATCGACTATATATACCCGAAGCCATATTTGATCCAGAATGTCTACGACAAGGATATCCTCGAGGCGTACGGAGTCCACGGCTATCTGTACTTCCAGAAAGAGGACGCCTTTTTGGCGCTTTTTAAAGACGGAGAGTATATCTACTCCAAATCGCTCAAATATTCGTTTGAAAACATATATGAAAGGTTCTGCGAGCTTTACGGCGAGCGAGTCGATGAAGACTCCTTTTACGAAATGCTTCAAAACGAGGGGCTGAAGACTTCGAACTTCGACTATCAAGACCACCTGATGAAGCTTTTCAGTGAAATATTCCTATATGTCAACGATATTCTAATTTATGCAAAAAGAGCATTTGAAATAGAAAAGATAGATATGTTCTATACCGGCTCCGAAACAGGTCCGGTTCTCGGCTTGAACGAGTATGCCCATACCTATCTCGGAATAGAGGCAAGCGATTTCGACTTCGACTATGAAATGGAAAAGGGCGATTGGTATGTAGACCAGTTTCATTGCCTAAGCGTACTCGAAGCCATAAAAAACAGTGAAGGTGAAGATAGCCCCAACTTCACCATATTTTTCAGACCTCCGCCTTTTGTAGCGAGAAGAAGCGGACAATTCATCATAACAACCGCGGCTACGATAGTTTTGGCACTCTCTATGCCAGTCTACAACTACACGTACGATACATACGTCAAAATCAGTAACGAGAGGCTCGCCAAAGAGGAGAAGCAGCTAAACGAGATAACTACCTCTATCAAGAAAGAGATCGCCGCACTCGACAGGGAAAAGAACGACATACTCGCAAAAATCAAGGGTGAAAACGATCTGTTCGAAACCAAAAAGAAGATCCTTACCGCGATCTACGACAAAAAAGTCAACTATCCCATGAAGGCCAAAACTATCGTAGAGTTCGGCAACGATATGACAAAATTCGATGTCAGAGTCACGAAAATCAATGACAGAGACAGCCTCTTTACCCTCTCTTTGTATTCCAAGAGTGAAAAAAAGATAACTCAATTTATCAAACATTTGACCGATAAGTATGAAAACAAGATACATACCGATATAGAGAAGATCTACAAAGATGACGAGACCGGGATTTATCACGGCGACCTAAAGGTGACTGTACTATGAAACTGATTGAAGACTTTCTCGAGAGACTGGACAACTACCTCGAAGACAAGAAGCAGAGCGAATTCTATCTGATGGTAGTGGCTGTTGTGGCCGTTTTCGGACTCATATCCTACTCGTACCTGATCCCACTGACCGAGAAGGAGCTGAAAAAGGACCTGAAGATAAAAAGAGATCTTGAAAGGAAGATCGACTCGGAGAAGGCGTATCTCGCTTCAGTTACCGTAAACGGAGATCAGAGATTCAAGATCAAGCAGCTCCAGACGGAGATAGCGAGACTCAAAACAAGATACAGGGATCTCAAAGAGATCAACGAGTACTCTGACTATCAGATCCAGACACTTTCCGAGCTTCTATTCAACGAAAAGAACTGGGCCAAGTTTCTCGATTCGATAACCCAGAAGGCCAAAAAGAACAATATAGACATTTCGTTGATCTCGAACAAGTTCATCAACAACAAGGACAGTTTCGGACATGTACTTGAAATAGGTGTCGACTGCGAAGGCAGCTACAAGAACATGATCAGATTCATGAACGAGATCGAAGAGAGTGAGCTGGTGGTGGATATCTACAACATCGATCTCGAAAGCAACAGAACTATAAATGCAAACTTCAAGGTGTCGGTATGGGGAATAAACTATTAACAAGAGCGTCGATCATCATCTGTTCTTCGACTTTGCTGCTCGGCGCTGAAATCACTATCAACGATATAGACAGGCTGGTAAACGACATCAAGCAGGAGCGTATCGGTCTCAAAGAAGAAGAGATAAAAACCGCAAAGGACCCTTTTATCTATCCGAACGGCAGGCTCGGAACAGTTTTGCACTCTGCCAAAGCTAAAAAGAGGCGGTATCGCTTCGTCTTGAGCGCGATTGTCAACGACCGCGTCAAGATCAACAGAAGATGGTACGGCCTAAACTCGAAAATAGCCGGCTTCAGAGTCAAAAAGATAGGTAGAAACGATGTTTTGCTGACACGTAACGACGAAAAGATCCGTATCTTTTTGAAGCGTCCTAAGAGCAAAAAAATAAAACTTTTAGTGAAATAAGGATTGGGAATGAAATATATGAGAAATATCAAGCTGTCACTCTTGGCAGCCGCCGTGACCGTATCGCTTGGAGTCTCTACAAATCTGGAAGCGGCATGTGAAGATAATCTTTTCAATATAAAGGCCAATCAAGGTACGAGAATATCGGAGCTGATAGATCAGCTGGCCGATCAGTGCGATCTTACACTGATCATAAAGGACAAAGAGGCTGAAAAGAGGCTCAGAAAGCGACTCAACCGCTTCTCTTTGAAAGATGTGACTCTGCCTGAAGTGTTGCAGGTAGCTCTCAATGAACACAACCTAAACTACTCTCTTGACGGCAACATACTGAAAATCTCATATCTTTTGACAAAAACGTTTCACGTAAACTATATCAGTACGGAAAGACAAAGCACCAGCAATACAAAAGTGACTCTATCCAGCGGTACGCCACGACAGCAGCAGAACCAGAGAAACAGGAATACAGTAACAACAAGCACCATGAGTACAGGAGACTCCGAAAGCGGCATCAACGTCACTTCCGACGACAAGTTTGTATTCTGGTCGGGACTTATGGAGCAGATCAAAAATATCCTAAACAGACCGGAAGATACATATCAGGCCGGAGACCCGGTAATAGACAAGGAGTCCGGGCTTGTAACGATCACAGGTACCAAAAAGCAGCTGGATCGTGTGGAGGAGTATATAGATACGTTGATGAACAGGCTCCACAAGCAGGTGCTAATCGACGTAAAAATGTATACTGTCGTACTGAACAAAGGAAACGAGACCGGAATCGACTGGCGACAGCTTTACAACCTTCAAAACTTCAAAGTCAGTGCAGAAAGGCTGACTACAAACAAAAATGTCACAGAAATCACATTCCCAACCACCGGTATAACCACTCCTTATATCAGTCAGGGATTGCACGGAACAGCGACTTTTACCGATATAGTAATGTCAGCGCAACTTGGCACAATCATCAAGTTCCTAAAATCACAGGGCGATGTGCACTCCGTCTCCAACCCGAAAGTCTTGACACTCAACAACCAGGCCGCCATGATTACCGTGGGAAAACAGTACTTCTACAAAATAAAAAACAGTACCACCACCAGCAACACCGGAGGCAGTACGGTATCCCAAAACGAAATAATCGACTCGGTTTTTGCCGGAATACTGCTCGATATCACACCGGAAATCTCGGCAGACGGTACGATAACGCTGAAGATCAATCCATCCGTCAGCGATACGATCTCTCCTGTCACCAACGACAACCTCAACCGTACGATGCCGCCAGATCTTGAAAGAAGGCAGATGGCTTCCGTAGTTACCGTAAAAGACGGCTCGCACGTCATTTTGGGAGGCTTGATTACGGACAAGGTCAACAAATCCACAAACAAGGTACCTCTGCTTGGAGACATACCCATACTCGGATATGCCTTCAAATATGACGAGCTTACGGATGAAAAGGTAGAGCTGGTTATCATAGTCACGCCTCATATAGTGACGGCTAAATCCTCGATGACTCTTAAAGACCTTGGATACGACAAGCTCTTAGAGAGCAACCTGACCAAGATGCAATGAGCAGATACAGGCAACTGCAAAACATTTTTATAGACAGAATAGAGGTAAACCAGTATATAGGGCTCGATACCTCTATCCTGTTTTACAACAAACTGCTCGAAAGTATCCGGAAGCCTCTTAAAATGATTCTTCTTTACGGGCGTCCCGGTACCGGAAAGAGTGTACTGATAAACAAGATATATCACGATGCGAAAGACAAGAGAAATGTATTTTTGATATCCACTCCGATACAGAAAGAAGAGGAGTTTATAAAGAAGCTATACTCTTTTATACTCCCTGAATCGACGATACCGGAGGATTTGACATACAACCGCTTTATCGATATATGTAACGCACTCAAGGAGAAGAAACACGTTACCGTCCTGCTTGATGAGGCACAGCTCTATCCTTCCGGTATGATGGAGAAGATTCGCCTTATTTCCGATACGAGAGTCATCAAATTTGTTGTCTCCCTGCACAAAACGGAAAAAGAGGACCTGATAGCGAAAGAGCACTTTCAATCAAGAATATGGGAGACGATAGAGCTTAAAAACGGTACAATCCACGATACAAGGATGTATATTCAAAAAAAGCTGATACACCATAACTATTTCGAAATAGCGAATATGTTCAGTAATAGCAATATAAGACTTATCCACCGATTCACCAAAGGTAATTACAGAGAGATCAACAAGCTGATGTTTACACTTTTCGAGATTTACGACTATTACGAAACCAACAAACCGTCCAAAATTTCCGATACAAAAATAAAAAACAAGTATATAGAGATGTCGGCTTTGAAGCTGGGATATATCCATGCATGAGATAGAGAAGCTCGAAAAAGAGTGGCGCAGATACAAAAGCAAAAAAAGAGCGCCATTGTTGATTGCGCTTTCTGTAGCAATATTTTTTGCAGGCGGATATCTCGCGCTTCAAAATAGCGGTACTACGTTTGACGCCCTCGATGTTAAAAACGAGTATTTGAAAAAAAGCGGTGACGAGGCGCCAAAGAACCACTCTGCAAAAGATATATACGAGAGCGAAAGAGACTCTCTCAACGAGTCGGAAGAGAAAACAGAAAATATTACTCGGGCAGAGAGTACAATCGTTCAGAAAGAGAAACCCTCTTCAGCAGACACGCCAAAGCAGCCCCTGGTACCTGAAGAGAGCGAGAAATCGGTCGTTTTGAATCCTGACACCGACTTTCTCGACTCAATCTCTTCGACAAAGAGTAACAACAAGCCGCAAAAGCATGCGAAAGCCGCAGAGAGTGTAAAGCATGAGAGAGTTTCAAAAAAAGCTGCTCCCGTTAAAAAGAGCGACGATACGCAAAACGGCGAGAAAATGGCTGCTAATGAAGATGAAAACGTGAAAGTGTCGACCCTTCAAATCAAGTCGTCGAAAACAAACAATACGCTCGAGTATCTTATCGGAAGGTTCAATGAAAAAAGAGATCCCAAACTTGCCTCCTATATAGCGCAAAGCTACTATAAAAAAGGGAACTACAACGAAGCGGCAAGATGGAGTGTGATAGCGAACTCCCTTGATCCTTCAAGTGAAGAGAGCTGGCTCACATTCGCCAGATCCAAAGCGAAAATGGGCCAGAAAGAGGACGCTATAAAAGCGTTGAAGGTCTACCTCAACCAGTACAGCTCCAAAAAAGTGAAATCTTTTCTGCACTCTCTGGAGGCCGGTCGATGAAAAAGATCCTTGTACTTTTGGTATTTATCGCCTCTTTTGCCGCCGCTTCGGATATGGAAAGACTATACGGACTTTATCAGGATAAAAAGTACAAAGCGGCCTGCCGGCTCGGTCTTAGAATGTTCAACTCATACAAAAAAGACCCCAAGTTTCTCATGCTGTATGGTTTTTCATGCCTGAAAGCGGACTATATCGATCGCCTTGCCGTTCCGATGACAGGGCTAAGAGCTACCAAAACCGAAAGAGCCAACGCCAGCTATTTTGCCACGATACTTCTGCAAAAGAAGCTCTTGTACCACGCACTTATAGACAACGTGGACATTTCAAACCTCACACTTCCAAAAACAGACTATATCCTCTCTGAAGTGTTTGACCTTTTTACCAAAAAACGATATAAAAAGATCGACGATAAATACTACTTCGTATCGACACAAAAGCCCGACCTGATCTATGTCCTTTATATAGAGAAAGATGGAAAGATCAACAAGATGGTTATCGAAGAGAGGCTTGACAACCACATCATAAAAGCACACAGGTATTGGTAAATGAGTAAAATAATAGAACTCCTGATCAAAACCGGACTCGTCACAAAAGAGCAGATAGCGGATCTACTAAAGAGCAAGAAAGAGAAAAAAATTACACTAAAAGCTCTCATGCAGCATCAGCTGGTAAAACCGGAGCAGGTATACAAGCTGGTTGCCGATGAGATCAGAAAGGGTACCCTCTCCATCGAAATGCTGGAGAAGGAGGCGGTTTCGATAAATATCGACAAGGTTCTAAGACACCTTGCCGAACTGATGAAAATGGATTATGTAAACCTGGACGAAGTCGATATAGACCTCAGGCTGGTCGGCAAACTTCCGATGCAAAAGCTCGAAAGGATCGGAGCGCTTCCTATCCGGGAGAGCGATCTTAACGTACTGGTTGCCTTCAAGGATCCTTTCGACTTCAGTGCGCAAGAGGCCATGCAGCGCGTTTTCCCCAAAAAACCGATCAGCGCTGCCGTAGCCAGGCCGAGCCAGATCGAGTATCACATCA
>JAMONQ010000111.1 GCA_027065635.1 Campylobacterales bacterium
ATACCCTGCTCTCGTCCACCACTTCGCATATTCTTCTGATGGCATCGAAATCCCCCGGGCTCGCAGCGGCAAATCCGGCCTCAATTATGTCCACACCGAGTTTTTGAAGCTGAAGAGCTATCTTTATCTTCTCTTCGGTATTCATTGAGGCGCCTGGACTCTGCTCTCCGTCTCTAAGTGTGGTATCGAATATATATACTCTGTCTTTCATCGTTTTATCCTTGACTGCTTTTGAGTGTAAAAATGTTCGGGATGGTAGGTTGAATCGGTCTTGAAATCAGAAGTGTAGGGGTAGGAGAGTATTTTTTATCTCGATTTTCGGCAAATGTTTTATCGCTTTCACTCTGCCGGTATCAGTTCCGTGCATCGTCTCTCCTTTCACAATCTATATTTGACAGTATAACATATCGGGAAGCCGATAGGCTAAAATAAAGATACTAATCGATAATTTTTTTCTTTTAGCTATTTTTGACGACCCTTTTTGCGACTACCGTTCTTACAGCTCTGACAACTCCCCAGAGAATATAGACAGTAATAAAAACGGCAAACCCCTCGACCGGATATAGATAAATCATGGAAGCTGCGATGATGAGCACTATCAAGGCTTTCGTCAAGGCCGGTTTGCGAAGGTTTATCTTCTTGAAACTCGGATAACGTATATTACTGACCATAAGCAGCGAGACAAACATTGTAAAAACGAGCAGAAGTGAAGTGTAGCCGCGTAAAGAGTCGTACTCCAGGAACATCAACACCCACACCGAAACGAATATGGCTGCCGCGGGTATAGGTACCCCTATAAACACCGTCGGATCAGTATTCGGACTCATGACGTTGAATCTGGCAAGCCGTATCGCACCGAAGATGATATATAGAGCTATGACCAGAATTCCGAGTCTGCCGTATTCGTGAGCGGCAAAAGAGTATAGAAGCATAGCCGGCGCAACTCCGAACGCTATTATGTCCGCAAGAGAGTCGAACTCGACACCGAATCTGCTGGTCGTATGTGTCAGACGGGCGATGCGTCCATCGAGACCGTCGAAGACCAGCGAAAGCAGAACGAGCCATGCCGACTTCTCGAAGTCCCCTTTTATAGCCGAGACGATAGCTATGACGGCTGTGAATATCGAGGCTGCTGTAAAGAGATTCGGCAGAATATATATCAGATGAAACTGCCGACCGCTCATCACTCTCTACCGTATCCCAGTAAAGAGTACCCTCCCAAAACCCTGTCTCCTACGGAAACTTCCACTTCTACGCTTTTTGGCAATACCAGCTCCGCTATTCCGTCACTAAGATGGGCTATCACTCTTGCGTCACACCCCTCCTTCTTCGAATCGAAAACCAAAACTCCCATAGAGTAAAAGCCGCAAAAAAGTTTCATGACGGCTTCATCCTCACCGATTTTCCATCTCATTGCGACATGCTCGTTCAATCTCTCGGCGAGCTTTTTTTCCTTCCCGACAAAGAGGCCTCTGATTCGTCTCTTCTCTACGAGGTCGCCGTTTACGGGAGAATAAACGGCGCTGCTGCCGTCGAAGATCGATTTTGATATTTTTATATACAGACTCTCTTCACCCTCTTTTATGGAGAGTACCGTACCGTCGACCGGAGACAAGACCGCACTTTTTGAAATCTCGTTGGAATTTCGTTCCGGAACATAAAAGAGATAGGCTACAAGGAAGCTTACGGTTATTAGCAAAAGATTTATAAACACGGCATCGCTGAAGATCAGCACAAACAGTGTCACTCCCCATACCGGAAGTATATAGCGCCATCCTGCGCTCATAAACCTGCCGTTGCCGCCCATGACCTACTCTCCGCTCTCTTCACTCTTTCTCTTTTCGCTCTCTTTTTGCGACTCTTCCGCGACGCTCTCTTCCTCAACGAGCCTGGACTCGATACCGTGCTCTTTTTCAAACTCTCGTATGATCTGCCGCACTTTCGCACCCTCGATTGTCTCAGCCTTGAACAGCTCCTCGACCATTTTTTCGATCGCTTCGCTATACTCCTTGAGCCTGTTCACTACATGTTTGTAGCGCTCTGCAAGGAAGTTTCTGACAAACTCATCCATCTGCTCGGCAGTCTTTTCGCTGTAGTCTTTCTGGCTCATACCGCTTCCAAGGAACATGTTGGTCTGCTTCTCGAGTACCATCAGTCCCGCAACGTCGCTCATACCGTACAGACTCACCATCGCCTTGACGATATCCGTAGCCCTCTCCAGGTCGTTGCTCGCACCTGTGGATATCTCTTTTATGAATACCTCTTCGGCCGCCCTGCCTCCAAGCAGGGTATCTATCTCCGCTACGAGCTCATGCTTTTGCATGAGATACTTATTCTCTTCCGGAGTGTTCAGGGTATATCCCAAAGCCGCAAGACCTCTCGGGATGATAGATACCTTCGATACCTTCCTCGCCCCCTCCGTAGTCTCCGCTATGAGTGCATGGCCGCTTTCATGATAGGCTACGATCCTCTTCTCTTTTGGCGAAATGCGCCGCGATTTCTTCTCCAGTCCCGCGATGGCACGCTCGACAGCCTCCCTGAAATCTTCCTGCTCCACAAACTCCTTGTTCTTTCGTCCCGCAAGGAGTGCCGCCTCGTTGACAATATTGGCAAGATCGGCACCCGCAAGACCGGCCGTCAGACGGGCGATCTCCTCCAGATCGACATCCTGGGCCATCTTGATATGCTTGACATGAACCTTGAGTATCTTGATTCGTCCCTCGAAGTCGGGCTTGTCCACCAGCACCTGCCTATCGAACCTGCCCGGTCGCAGCAGTGCAGGATCTAGGACTTCCGGGCGGTTGGTGGCGGCGAGAACGATGATAGGAGTGTCGGAGCTGAAGCCGTCCATCTCCGCAAGAAGCTGATTGAGCGTCTGCTCCCTCTCGTCGTTGCCGCCTATCTGTCCGCTTGCGGCCCTGCTCTTTCCGATAGCGTCTATTTCGTCTATGAAGATGATTGCCGGAGCCTCCTTTTTCGCCTGCTCGAAAAGGTCACGTACACGCGCCGCTCCTACACCGACGAACATCTCTATGAAACTCGAGCCGCTTACCGAGAAGAAGGGGACATTCGCCTCTCCGGCCACAGCTTTGGCAAGAAGAGTCTTTCCCGTTCCGGGAGGTCCTACCAGAAGCACACCTTTTGGAATCTTCGCACCGAGCCGGATATAGCGTTCGGGATATTTCAGAAACTCGACGATCTCCTTTACCTCGTCCTTCGCCTCCTCGACACCGGCTACATCGTCGAAAGTGATATTGGGTTTTTCGGAGTTGACAAGCTTCTTCGCACTCCCCATACCGAGTATACCGCCGCCCATATTCTTCTGCATACGGCTCGCAAGAAACATCCATATACCGAAAAATATCAAAATCGGAAGTACCCAGCCGAAGAGAACCTCTCCGACCCAGTTGCTCTCGGTATAGCCGCTGTACTCGACACCCATCTTGTCAAGAAGCGGAATGAGCGTATTGTCTTCGCCGACCTTTTTGGCTATATAGAGGGTTTTGTATCCGCCTTCGTTGGAGATGGCCTTTATCGTCATCTGCCCAATGGATACATACTTTATCCTGCCCTCTTTGATCATCTTTTTAAGATCGCTATAGGGGATGGTCTTTGTCTGCGTTACAGGTGCACCGCCGCTCAAACCGCCTGCACTTTGCGAACCGAACTGTCCACCCTGCGTATCGATGAAACTCTTGAAAAGAACGATGATAAGCAAGGAGAAGATCGCAAATGTCAGAAGGGGGTTTTTATTGAAAAAGTTCTGATCGTTGGGATCTTTTTTTGGATTGTTATCCGCCATTGTTTTCCTTGTTGTTTTGATAGATTTTTGTGCGCCATTCGCTCTTCGCGATGGTCTTTAAAAGCTTCATGTCGCTAAAAGCGTCCTCTACCGAACTCTCTTTGGTATCCAGGATTCCCGAAAGTATCAAAAAGCCCCCCTCTTTGGTTCTGGCTTTGAGATCCTTCGCTATCATACAAAGAATATCGGCTACAAGATTGGCTACGACCGTATCGTAGCTCTCTTTGGAGCCGGCCGCAGAGCCGTTCCATATATTGCGTACCCGGCAACCGTTGAGCTCGAAATTTTTCATAGCGTTCTCGACCGCCAGCGGATCGGTATCGCAAGCATCCACCTCGGCACCGAGTTTGGCGGCGGCTATACCGAGCACTCCGCTGCCGCATCCCACATCGAGCAGAGTGTCGCCTTCCGTAACCGTCTGGCCGATAGCTTCGAGACAACCTGCCGTCGTCTCGTGGTGCCCCGACCCGAAAGCGAGTGCCGGATCTATCGTGATGTTTATCTTCCCGCTCTTTGGACTCTCCCAGCTGGGATGGATATAGAACTCCGCTATTTCAACGGGTGAAATCGACTCTTTGTATCTGGCGATCCAGTCTTCGTTTCTCTTTTGGGCGAGTCTTGTCTCTACCGATATCTCCTCACCGAGCTTTTGAGACAGAGCGGCTCCAAACTCCTTCGCTCCCCAGGCTATATCGTCCAGAGGTTCGGAAGATCGAAGTACCAAAGAGTCGCTGCCTACCTCTATCGCGTCCGGGAAAAGAGTCTGCAAAAAATCCAAAAAGAGCTCCAGCCTCCCCGAGGGGATCACCTTCAGCTCATGGTAAGTCTCATCCATCAGTCGTTGATGCCGAGTACCGCTTCGAGCTTCTCTTTCAACACCTGAGGCGTAAAAGGTTTGACTATGTAGTTGTTCACACCCGCTTTGAGTGCGGTAATCACCTCCGCCTTGCCGCCTTCAGTAGTGACCATAATGATGGGGATATCTTCGAACGCGCTTTCTGCACGTACTTTCTTGACCAGCTCGAGACCGTTCATATTCGGCATATTCCAGTCTGTAATCAGAACCCCTATCTCGTCTCTGTGCTGCTGCATCACTTCCCACGCCTGTACGCCGTCTTCGGCTTCAAGCAGATCTTTGTAGCCCAGCCTTCCGAGAGTGTTCTTTATGATCCTTCTCATTGTAGAACTGTCGTCAACTACCATTATTTTCAATGGATATCCTTCGCTATATAGAATATGTTTTGCTCATTTTATCGTTTGGACTATTTAAATAAGATTAAGATTTTTTTTACCCTTTGCGATAGAAGCGAAAAAAATCGCCTCTTTTCGATCAGGAGCCGCCCGATACGACCCTGAAAGCTTCCCTCAGATCGAGCGTACCTTCATAAAAGGCCTTGCCGACAATTACACCGGCTACCCTACCGGTTTCAAGAAGCCCCTTTATATCTCCCATATCGCGAACCCCTCCGCTCGCTATCGTATCTATTCCTGACGATTCGGCTATCGAGATCGTAAAAGGAATGTTTACGCCGCCCAATGTCCCGTCACGACCCACGTCGGTGCAGATGATAGCTTCTACACCGCACTCGGCAAAAGCCTTGGCCAGATCGGTCGCCTTCATACTGCTCACCTCTGCCCATCCTTCCACGGCTACATATCCGTCGATCGCGTCGATACCGACCGCTATGGGATATTTGGCCGCCATCTCCTTGACGAAACCGGGGTCCTTGACAGCGATGGAGCCGAGAATCAGCCGGTCTATACCGAGATCGAGATAGCGTCTGATCGTCTCTTCATCCCTTATTCCGCCCCCAAGCTCCATTTTCAGCGAGCAGTTTTTCCTGATCTTCTCTATCTGCTCCAGGTTTTTCGGCTCACCGGCAAAGGCACCGTTGAGATCCACCAGATGAAGCCATTTCGAGCCCATCTCTTCAAAGGTTTTTGCCAACTGCCACGGCTCGTCGCTGTATATTTTGGCACTCTCCATCAACCCTTTGGTAAGGCGAACCGCCTTGCCGTCCTTGAGATCTATCGCTGGTAGTATTTCCAAACCGTCATCCTTTAAACTCGACAAAATTTTTCAAAATTTCAAGCCCGTTGTCGTGAGACTTTTCCGGGTGAGGCTGGATTCCGAAAATATTTCCGTTCTCCACGGCACTTACAAATTCATATCCGTACCATGTTCTGCCTATGACATACTCATCCGGCGTTACGGCGTGAAAAGAGTGGACGAAATAGAGGTAGAACTCTTTAGGCAAAGAGCCAAAGAGCGGCGTATCCCTTTGCACGAACAGCTCGTTCCATCCCATATGGGGGATCTTGTGCGGAGTTTCGAACAGATTCGGATCGAAAGCCACCACTTCGCCTGGTATCAAACCGAGCCCCTCGTGTTCTCCAAACTCGCTGCTTTTGCCAAAAAGGAGCTGCATCCCCAGACATATACCGAGAATCGGTCTCCCCGATTTTGCAAACTCGCATACAGCCTCGTCCATACCGCTGCTTCCAAGATGTTCCATCGCATCGCCGAATGCTCCGACTCCAGGCAGAAGCACCCGCTCGAAATCTTTTACCTCATCCGGATCGGATACTATTTTGCAAGCCGCGCCTATCTTCTTCAGAGCGTTTTGAACACTTGCGAGATTACCCATATTGTAGTCGATGACCGCAACCATCAGTCAAGCCTCTTTCTGATACTTCTAAGATAGAATGAAAGTGCGAAAAGAAGCATCGTTACACCGCCTATAAGATAGACGGCGTAGATTAGTTTTTCCGGGTCGATTATAGCGAATTTGAAGACCAGCATCAAAGCCTCGATCGCAAGAGCGATAATGATCGATCCGAGGAATCTGATCATCGTTTTGTGTATCTCGTCGTGCTCTCCTCTTTTGTGCTCACCCAGAACCTCCTCTTCGAAGATCGCCTTGACCAGATCGAATATCGCCAGCGATAGAGTGAGCAAAATAGTTGCCTCGAACATCTCTTTTATATCTATCTTGATAAAGTCGAAGCCGTGTACGAGAAAGCTTTTGATACCGTTTAGAAAGAGCAGAAGCGCAACTGCGAGAAGGGCTATGGAAAAGAGTGCATACGAGAGCTTGGAAAACCTGCCAAAAAGTGTCTCAGCAGAAGCGGGGTGGACCATCTTCAGCAGCTTGTCGAGAGGGATGTCCGCACAGACTACGTACTGGAGCTGTCCTTTGTCGTTGTATACCGGATATGCCGCTGTTACGACGAGCGCACCGCCTATTTTGGAGGGGTAGGGATCTGTAAGAATGCACCGCTTTTCGCGTACGGCCCGATAATAGTAGGCGCGCATCGCCCTGTTCTCCCCTTCGCCGGTGCGATAGGACTGGATACGGCTGATATTGTTCGCGATCTGCCGCCCTTTGGGATCGAGCACATAAAGAGTATCGATCTCTCTGACCTCTTTCTTGATCTTTTTTAGAGCGGTAGTTATGGTATCGAGCGTTACTTCCGGGGTTCTGTTGGGAATGTTTCTCGAGAGCAGATAGCATAGGTAGGCCCTTGCCTTCGGTCGCACTTCGGAATACTGCTGAATCTCTTTGATCTGCAAGCCGTCTCCCTTCTCGGTTTGAATCTTTATAAGCGAATTGTACCGCAAAAAGATCCCATAGCATGAGAGTCTCTTGCGGTTGGGATATAATATCGCTCCAAAACAGCCAACCCAATCGTAAAGAGAATATAAGTGGACAAGTTCTCAAACCACGTCAAAAACGTTCTTCACGGCTTCTTTCTTGCTGTCGGGACCACCGTCGCCGAGCCGGCGACCATCTTGCCGCTGATGGTCAGCCACTTTGGCGGCAGCCCCGTACTTGTAGGATTTTTCAGCGGGCTTCTTAGGGGCGGAGCCGTGATCATGCAGCTTTTTGCCGCCTTCAAGGCACAACACTACGCCCTGATGCTTCCCTATCTACGCCGTGTATTTCTCTTCAGATTCCTCTCCTGGTTCATGATAGGAGTCTCTATCATGCTTTTTGGCAAGGATCACCCTACCCTCACCCTCTGGTGCATAGGCATCGGTCTCTTTCTTTTCAGTTTCAGCGCGGGATTCGGAGCCATATACTTCAGAGAGATCGTAGCCAAGATCTTTTCCCACCGTTTTCGCGGCAAGAGCATGGCTACACGCCAGTTTTTCGCCGGGCTCGGCGCGCTTGTCAGCGGAGCGGTAGCGGCCTGGGTACTCGAGACTTTCGAAGCTCCGTACGATTTTGGTTATCTTTTCATGCTTAGCGCTCTTTTGATGGGGATCGGACTGGCGGCATTCGCGACGGTCGAAGAGCCGCTAAAAGATAGATTCGACACCAAAATAGACTCTTTCAAAGCCTTTTTGAAACATGCCGCCCGAACCCTAAGAGCCGACAGGCAGCTTCAGCTGCAAACAGCCACATTCCTTCTTGGATACAGCTATCTGATATCGATGCCGTTCATCATTCTCGATGCACAGGATAGAATAGATCTTACGGGTACTGCCGTAGGAACCCTCATAACAGCACAGATGACGGGAGCCATGCTCAGCAATCTTGTCTGGGGAAAGCTCGGCGGAGCCGGATTGAACAGACTGATTGCAAATATTGCCATCTTCATACAGCTGACAGCCGTGATCCTGGCCTTTTTCGCAGACTCGCTGCCTTTTTATATCCTCATATTTTTCCTCTTCGGAGCCGCAGCCGACGGCAACCGAATAGCCTCCGGCAATCTCATACTCATACTCGCGCCGGAATCGAAGCGCCCTTTATATGTCGCCTTGCAGATGAATATTGTCTCTTTGGGGATGTTCTTCTCGATTCTCGGCGGCTTTATTCTGCACTTTGGAGGATATACGCTCCTTTATCTCGTCACCGCCTTTACGCTATTTGTCGCTTTCATACTCTCTTTCAGACTTCGTGACGCGGTATAGCGAGATGTTTAAACTATATCATAACTTATAACAAGTATAATTCTTGAAAAATTTATATGGAATCGGGGAAGTGCCATGTTTCGTCTACTCTCTCTCTTTCTGCTCGTGCCGCTTGTTCTGACGGCTTCCGAAAGTTTCCAGAGTTCAAAGATATGCAAAGGCTGCCACCCTCTGATATATGCAGAGTATCAGGAGTCGATGCACAGAAAATCCTCAATCTTCAACGATCCGGTACATCGTGCCGTTTGGGAAAAGCATCCTCTGCTGAAAAAGAAGAGGTACAGCTGCGCAAAATGCCACACACCGAGCGATACAAAACTCATGAAGGCACTCAAGTCGAACAGGCCGGCTCTACCGGAACCGAACGAGATTCAAAAAGAGGAGCCGATCGGATGCACCTACTGCCACCGTATAGAGCAGATTGAAAGAGGAGAAAAGTCGAACTCCAATACCATTTCGCAAAAAGAGCGCACCTATTTTGCCGCGAAAGAGGGCAAGCGTGAAAACAGGGTGGTAAGGTACCATAAAACAAGCGATATGATGGGGCTTTCCAAAAAGAGCGAAGGCTCTCCTTTTCATGTCATAGACTACAGCAACCTCAACTTTTCAAATGGCAAGATGTGTCTGGGCTGCCACGAGTACAAAAAAAACGGCAAAGGGTTTATAGTCTGCACAATGGATCTGGAGCGATCCAAAAAAGGGAAGACTAACTGCATAACGTGCCATATGCCGCAGGTA
>JAMONQ010000112.1 GCA_027065635.1 Campylobacterales bacterium
GCTTGTGCCGGAAGGGATAGAGGGAAGAGTTCCTTACAGAGGAAGAATCGCCGATGTCATCCATCAGCTTACCGGAGGATTGCGTTCATCCATGGGGTATTGCGGAAGCGAGAGTATCGAAAGATTCTGGGAACGTGCGGAGTTTGTCGAAATTACGAGTGCCGGACTCAAAGAGAGCCACGTTCATGACGTAATGATTACCAAAGAGGCTCCCAACTACTACGTTTGACGGCGATAGGTTATGAACGCGAAAGAGAGGGCGGAAACGTTTGGAAATAGATACCCGTAAAGAGCTCTTTACCAATGCTCTCTATCTCGAGAGCGGGCGGATCCTCGAACCGTATGAACTGGTCTATGAAACCTACGGAGAGTTGGACGAGCACAAGAGCAACGTCATACTCGTCACCCATGCACTGAGCGGCAGCCACCACGCTGCCGGTCTTTATGAGGGCGACAGAAAACCTGGATGGTGGGATGGACTCATAGGTGACGGCAAAGCGATAGATACGAAGCGCTATTTTGTGATATGCGTCAATGTCATAGGAAGCTGTTACGGTTCCACCGGTCCCATGTCCAGGATCTACCCGTCTGAAGAGAGGTATCGTCTGCGTTTTCCTGTTGTTACCGTCAAGGATATGGTAAAAGCCCAGCGAATACTGCTCGGAAGACTCGGAATAGACAGGCTTCACGCGATAATTGGCGGCTCGATGGGCGGTATGCAGGCTTTGCGTTTCGCGGTCGAGTATCCTAACCTCGCCAAACATACGATAGCTATGGCGGCTACACACGCCACTCGCCCTTGGGCGATTGCATTCAACAAAGTGGTACAAGAGGCGATCATAAAAGATCCAAAGTTCAAAAACGGAAACTACGATCCGGAAGATTTTGCGGAAGAGGGATTTACCGGTCTTGCGGTCGGGCGTATGGCAGGGCATATAAGCTACCTTAGCCCGGAGTCGATGGATAGAAAATTCGGTAGAAGCTATGTGGAGACTGACGGCCTTTTCGAGCTCTTCGGAAAGTTTCAGGTAGAGCGCTATCTCGAGTACAACGGATACGGTTTCAGCAAGTGGTTCGATCCGCTAAGTTACCTATATATTACCAAGGCGATAAATATCTTCGACATATCGAGAGGATATGACACTCTCGATGAAGCGCTGAAGCGTATAAAAACCGATCTGCATCTGATCGCCTTTAGAAGGGATCTTCTCTTTATGCCGGAAGAGATGAGAGAGATCAAGATCGTGATGGATGCCCAGGGACAGAGCGGTCATGTAAGTTACTACGAAGTAGATAGCGACTACGGGCACGACGCATTTTTGGTGGAGATCGACAAGTTTGCCGACTATGTAGCAGATGTGCTTGAATAAGTGGCATATCGATCTTCGAAGAAGATCTCTTGAAAGCGGATGCTTTCAAAGCTTTAGGGGGGTGCAGGGGTGAGACCCGTGAAATGAAACAGATCTGTGTCTGTTTCATAGGGTCGGAACCGGAGGCGATGTGCAAAGCACAGCCGCAGGTACTCCCCGCCGACAGATGGGCTTTGCCCATCTGTCGTATTAAATAAAAATGAAAGGACGATCCTTGGCAGAAAACGAGTTGGGCTTCGAAGAGAAGATAGAGGCCGCAAAAAAGATCATGGAACAGCTGATGGATCCGCAGATACCTTTGCAAAAGAGTGTAAGGCTCTATAAAGAGGGGATGCAGCTGCTGAAAGAGGCAGGGGAGATTCTCGAAGCCGCGAAAATAGAGGTAGAGACGATAGAAAAGAGTGAAATCAGAGAGGAAGAGGAGCTGTGATACGTATAGCCGCACTTCAAATGCCGACCCAGGGGATGAGTCCTAACGCGCTGGATCACTACTTCAAAACGGCCAGATCCAAGGATGCCGGAGTGATACTGCTTGGAGAGTATGTCCTCAACCACTTCTTCAAAGAGCTCGAGAAGATGCCGGCCAATATGATAAAAGATCAAAGTGACCACCATCTATCCATGATCAAGGAGTTGAGCAGAAAGTACGACATGGTGGTAGTGGCTCCGCTTGTTAAGGTAAAAGGCGGCAAATGCTACAAAACTATCGTAAAGGTTTCACCAAAAAGTACCCAGACGTACTACCAGCAGATTTTGATGAATTTCAGCCACTGGGATGAGGCCAGGTTTTTTGCAAACGAAGTCAAGCGGCTCGAAGATCCTATGGTCTTTACTCATGAAGGGCTTCGCGTAGGGGTAATAGGCGGATACGAGCTGCATTTCAATCACTTTTTCGACCGTCTGAATGCACGGGGAGTCGATCTTCTTCTGCTTCCGACATCGGCCACTTTCGATTCCCACAACAGATGGCGAGAGATCATTAAAACCAGAGCCTTTTTGCATAACATCTATATTCTCAGAGCCAACAGGGTGGGTGAATATGTCGAGAAAGGGTTGAAGTGGAAATTTTACGGAGACTCCATGCTGGCCGATCCTTTGGGTGAAGTGCAGAGTCTTCTCGAAGACAAGGAGTCCTTGATGGTCGCAAACGTAGAAAAGGGAGTCGTAAAGGAGGCCAAGAGAGCCTGGGGGTTTGAAAGGGAGTTGAAGAAGAGGGAAGATGCAGATTAATCTATAGTTTGCTTATAGACTTAATGGAATTTTGAACTCCGTTTGCTATAATCTGTAAGTTGGCGAAATATTGCTTGCTTGGCAGATGATGTCCCAAATTGAGCGTCTAAGTATGAATCGATTAATACGGAGAGAAAAATGCAAGAGTACTTCCACTATTTCAACCGTCAGGTAATGCTTTGGGGTGAGCGAAAACAGGCCTCACTTCAGGAGAAAAAGATTGCGATCATAGGCTCGGGAGGACTTGGAAGTTCACTTGCGATAGCTCTGGGCGGCAGTGGAATCGGACATATCGATCTGGTCGATTTCGATGAAGTCTCCATCCACAATATCCACCGCCAGATCGCTTTCAGGGTCGGTGATGAAGGTAAGTTGAAGGCGAAAGCGGCGGCGGAACTGGTCGAGAGCCGCTGTCCGTTTGTGAGAGTGACTCCGTTCGCTATCCGTTTCGACGAGTTTGCCGAAGCCAAAAGAGAGTATGATCTGATTCTGGATGCTACTGACAATCTGCCGAGCCGAGCCCAAATAGACGCCTATGCCAAAGAGATAGGATCGCCGTGGATTTACGGCTCTGTAGAGGCATTCAACGGACAGGTCTGTTTTATAGAGCGCAGCAGCTTCGACGCTTTCAAAATCACGGATCGCAAGCCTGCCGGAATAGCGGCTCCAATGGTTATGCATATCGCTTCCCTTCAGGCAAACCTCGCTTTACGCTATCTTGCCGGAGAAAGTGTAAAAAAGGATTTGCTCTACTATCTGTACTTCAATGAGGAGGGTGAACTGGTCACGCAGAAATTTCAGATGCCATGCGCATGAGAGTTTTTTGCTCGATTTCTGGCTCTGGTTTACCCAGATGGTACCCCTGTCCAAGAGTGACTCCAAGATCTTTTACGATTCTTCTGACCGCTTCGTTGTGAACGAATTCGGCGACACACTCGATATCGAGTTTCCTTGCGAACAGTACTATCGATTCGGTAATGGTGTAGGCGATTTTGGAGGTTTCGATATCCTTTATGAGCGAACCGTCGATCTTGAGGGTATCTATGGGCAGATCCTGGAATATCGAGAAGTTTGAAAACCCGCTGCCGAAATCGTCTATGGAGATTTTGACTCCGTATGACTTCAGCTCTATCAGACGATTTCGCAGATTTTCTATATCGCTGTTGTGTTCATTCTCCAGAAGCTCTATTATCAGGCGGTCTGCGAGGTCGATGTTTCTTTGAATCTCGTCGGTTATGATGGCAAATATCATATTGTCCAGAATATCGGAGAGATTGAGGTTTATACTGATCGGTATCCGGTGCCTTTTGATCTGTTTGAAAACTATTTCGATGATCCTCTTCGTCAACTCGCTATATACACTCGTATAGGCGATGGTATCCAGAAAAAGATAGGGTGCTATTATTTTGCCGTCCGTATCTATCATCCTCACAAGTGCTTCGTATTTGACCGTTTTTGCACTTTCGAGATCGACTATGGGCTGGTAGTAGCAGGTTATTCTGTCATTCTCTATCGCCTCTTTTACCTCGGAGATACTCTTTTGGGCGCTGTTTTGTACAGACTTTTTATGTACATCGAAAATGATTTTGTTTCTACCCTCTCTTTTGGCTATATATAGCATCTCGTCGGCATGTTTGATAGCTTCCGGTACATCCTTGAAGTGTTCGGGATTCGATGTTATGCCTATCGATACTGTTATATGTATCGGTGTATCTTCATACATGAACGTTCGTCTCTCTATACGCTCTTTCAGACGAAAGGATATCTCTTGTGCCGCACTGCACTCGAGCGTCTTTTTATGCAAAAAGACCAGAAACTCCTCCCCGCCGAAACGGATGACTCTATCCTCTTTTCTTACCTCCTCTTTTATTGTCTGGGCGACTTGCTGGAGTATCATATCTCCGGCCTTGTGGCCGAAATTGTCGTTGATTTTTTTGAAGTGGTCTATATCTATCATCATTATCTGATATCTGGCCGGATTGATGGATTTTAGAAAATGTTTCAGGTAGTTGCGGTTGTATGTGCCTGTAAGAGGATCGAGTATACTCTCTTTTTTGGTGCGGATATTCAATATGGTCTGGTATAGAAGGATAAGTATCAAAATCCCTATGGCGGCGAATATGTAGAGAAAGATATTTTCTATCGGTTTGGTGGCTTCAGCGATTGTCGTCGGCAGGGAGGTGGAGAAGTCGATCGCTATGACCCCTTCTACTCTTTCTTGGTTTACCACCGGTTTTAGATATGTGACCCAGAGTCCGTCAAGATCCTTTTGCATCAGTATCTGATCTTTTCCTGTTTCATAACACCGGTTCCATTTTTGCTTGTCAACATCGAGTTTCTGGTTGAAAATACCTTTGTCTTCACGGCTGCCGTCGAGAAGATAGCGGTATTTTCCGCGACTGTCACGGTACAGAAGATAGACATATTTGAAAGATGGTGTCACCAGAAAACTCATGCCTCTTTCAAGATCCTCTCTTATGGACGGATTCTCTTTTAAAACGGTATAGAGAGTTTTGTTCGAGTCGAGTAAAGAGGAGAGTTCGTTTTCGATGTTTGTCGCGAATTGACCCGCCTGCTCTACGAAAACCTTTTCGAAGTTGTCTGTAAGCTTGGTATGTGTCTGGGTGACTCCGTAGTGAAGATATACTATCGAGAGGATTATCGATGTGAAGAGTAGAAAGTAGATACCGTTTATAGGTCTCACATATCATCCTCGATATAATCTCTCAGGCTTGGAGGAAGCGTGATGTTGTGATCTTTTAGATTCTTCTTTACAAATACCAGGTTCGGGCGACCCTTTTGCCAGTAGAATCCGCCTACTATTCTGTTTTTGAAGTGTTCGAAGACGAGATATCCGTCCGCAAATATGATCTTGTCCTTCGCCGGAACGTCAAAAGAGTGATACAGAATCAGAATATCTGCATCCTTGTGGTTTTTAACCACATGAACACCATGGATCTTTTCGAATATTTCGTACTTTTTGGGGTTGTCAAGCCATACGTTTATCACCGCCTTTTCCGGGAATATCGCACGTAGTATTGTCTGGTAGATGCTTCTCTCTTTCTCGATGGGAGAGGCGACTAACGTTAGGGCCAGTGAAAGATACAGTAGTAGCTTTTTCAAAACAGATACTCCATATTGATCCAAAACTTTCTGTCAAAAATAGGCATGGCGTAAGAAAGCCCCTTATAGCTCTGTTTATAACCGGTTCCGAAAATATTTTCACCCCGGATACCTACGGAAAAGTCTTTTGTAGCGTGATATTTCAAGGATGCCGTATAGTCGTAGGTGGGTCCGATATCCACACCGTAGTAGTCGTAATTGCTCCTGTATCCTATCTGGTTGTATATGTCAAATTTGCCTATAGTATTGTAAAGCTGTATATGGGCGCCGTATTTTGGACTCATGACAAGTCCCGAGGCATTCTCTCCCATATATATGTCGGCTTTGAGCCTGCTGAGCGGATTTATCAGATACTCGTACTTGACTTCATACTGGTGATACCACCCTTTTGGTATGTTGAAGAGTGTACCGTCTTTTTTGTAACCGACTTTGTTTTTCACCGTAATAAGGGAGACGCGACTGTCAAGCGTATGTTTTCCCTTTTTGTAGCGTATGCCGAAAGATGAAAGAATCGGCTCCGGATTTTGTAGTTTCGGGTTGACCTTGTATGGAATATTGTCGGGTCCGTAAAGGTATAGGAATGGAATTGCATAGTAGGTCTTTGTAAAGAAGCCTTTTATTTGAAACGCTCCTATGTTTTTGATAAGTCCCACTCTTACTATATGCTCTTTGGTGCTTTCTATCTGCTTTTCGTAGCGATAGTAATCTCCTTTCAAGGAGGCGATCAGTGTCAGGGTAGGAGAGAATGAAAAGCGCTCTTCGGCATACAGAGACAGCAGATGCAAAGCGTTATCGTATTTGCTTCTATACGAATCGAAAGTTCCTTCGGCTTCGAACTCTTTGTATTTGTAGAAAGTTCCCAGCAGCAGTCTGCCTCCATTGTGAGAGATACTCTTTTCCGCAATTAAGGATGCGATATTGTCATGAAGATTGAAGTCGTAGTTCTGTACGGTTCCGGCCGCTCCGGCAGGTATTCCGCTTTCATCGTTTTCATACTCGTAATAATCCAGATGGTCGTAAGCCGCACGTAGTACAAGGCCGCTATCGTATTTTCTCTCGAGCTGGAGATAGTTGTGACGCGTCTCGATATCACCGCCGTTTGGGGTGTAGGCCAGACCGTTGCCCAGGAATATATCCTTTACCTTTCTGTAGCTGCCCGCTTCGAACCGCCAACCGCCTTTTGCGATATTGGCATAGAAGCTTTGCGAGCTGAGGTCCGAGTCTATGTCGTGTCCTTTGTTCGTATAGCTTTTATTATTAATATCCTGGGTATTTGCATAAAATAGATAGGAAAGCCCATCCATAGTGGTGTGAGCTATATATGCGTCGGCTTCGATACTTCCTCTCTGATCGATTAGAGCACGGATCTTTTTGCCTTCCTCTCGTTCGGGCCGTTTTGTGTAGAGTTTGATTATAACGCTTCCGGGCTCATTTCCAAACTCGACCGAAGAGGCGCTTTTGTAAATCTCTATATGGTCGATATACTCAACCGGCATATCGCTCCAGAGCATAAGGGCGCTTCCGAATGAGGTCGATGTCATATCGTGGTCGTTGACATATAGACGGATGGCAAATGGAGGCATTACCGGAAATGTCGGTTTTACAAACTGGCTTGTATTGTCGGAGCTTCTTGTAATACTTGGAATTGTAAAAAGTTTCAAGACATCCATCAACGTCTTGGCCTGCATCTGCTCGAGATCTTCTCTGGTAAATATGTCGAGAAAACCGGCCGATTCGCTTTTGGTGATTTTGGAGAGTTCGGATTCGCTCTTGTAGGCGCGAAGTAGCTCTTCCATATTCTCCGATCCATAGACTATGTTTACAATCAACAATGATATTATCGCTATAAATCTCATATCCCGCTATCCATACATTGGTTTTTTCTCTACTTGATAAATCGGTAAAGTTGTCTTTTTTTAAATAGTGAGTTTTATTATCCGAATATTTTAGTAAAATCTTTCTTATATAAGGATGTGGATAAAACGAAAATATAAGGTAAATTGTTACTCGATGCTCCTGGCGCCGAAGCGCTTAGAGCATGATTCCCTTGATGACGTAGAAGATCGTAGCGGAGATGATTGCGGCGGCCGGGACGGTAATTACCCAGGCGGCAACGATCTTTTTCAAAGCGTTACGCTGGACATATTTTGTTTTGTATACGGATTTTAGAGCCTTGTTCTCTTTCTTTATGAGTTTTTCGTGTTGACTTATCAGTTCGAAGAGATGTACGATTCTCTCATAATCTTGCTGTGTCTTGCTATCTTTGCTTTCGAGACTTTTTAACTCCTCTTTATAGGCATCAAGACGGCTTTCGAGCTCTTTTAGCTTCTCTTTCTCCTCTTTTATTCTATATTCGAGTCTTTGAGTTCTATCGAGCCACTCTCTTAGAAAGCCTACTCCGAAGACACCGCCTAGGGCTATATGTGTAGAGCTTACGGGCAGTCCGAGCTGCGAAGCGATGATTACGGTGATTGCCGCGGCAAGTGCTATACAGAAGGCTCTGATCTGATCGAGTTCGGTTATTTCGCTTCCTACGGTCTTTATGAGCTTGGGGCCGTATAGCGCAAGACCGAGAGAGATGCCGACGGCACCTATCACCATGACCCAAAGAGGAATGGCGGCTTTCGTGGAGACCGTATCGTGGGCAAGAGCGTCATATATGCCTGCCAGCGGACCGACAGCGTTGGCGACGTCGTTGGCTCCGTGTGCGAAGCTTAGAAGCGCCGCCGCGAAGATAAGAGGAATCGTAAATAGCGAGTTGATACTTTTCCTATCGTCGCTTAGCCTGTCCGAGTAGTTGGAGATCACCTTTTTCACTACGAAAAATATTATCACGGCACCGATCAGTCCTATACCGGCTGCAGTCGGGAAGCCGAGTTTGACTACCTTTTTCATACCCTTCAGGATCAGATAGGTGACGAATGCCCATCCCATCACCGAGACGTATAGAGGTACCAGTTTCATAGCCGCCTCTTTGGTATTCTCCTTGAAAAGAATGGTCTTTTTTATGGCGAAAAGAAAACCGGCGGCAATCATACCGCCGAGAATAGGCGATATGACCCAGCTTGCCGCAATCTTGCCCATAGTTCCCCATGCCACGATGCTGAATGTTCCAGCTGCGGCTATACCGCCGCCCATGACGCCGCCGACGATGGAGTGTGTAGTGGATACGGGCGCTTTAAGCCATGTAGCGAGGTTGAGCCACAAGGCGGCAGCAAGCAGAGCGGCTGTCATAGCCCAGACAAAGTATAGAGGATCTCCGAACGCAGCCGGGTCGATTATCCCTTTTTTGATCGTACCGGTAACATCGCCGCCCGCTATCAGCGCTCCGGCAGACTCGAAAATCGCCGCGATGATGATGGCTCCCGTCATCGTAAGAGCTTTTGAGCCGACAGCCGGTCCGACATTGTTCGCAACGTCGTTGGCCCCGATGTTCATCGCCATATAGGCTCCAAAGAGAGCGGCTACGGCAAGAAAAGGGTTGCCGGGAATTTTGTCGTATGTTGCCAGCAGTACGATCGCCATGAAAACAAGCGAAATGCCAAGGTGCAAGAAGTCGGAGCGGCTCTTTTTTACCGCTTTTTTCTGCATCTTCTCGAAAGTGTTGATCTCCATTCTCTCTACCTTGTGGAAATATATCGAAATAGTAACAAACGATTGATTAAAATAGCCAAAGGGTGGCATGCGACTTTGAATCCGGAATCTTCGAACATACTGTTGCCTTCCCTGTC
>JAMONQ010000113.1 GCA_027065635.1 Campylobacterales bacterium
CGTCTTTGCGATACTTTTGGTACCGCTCGAAGATGAGAGAATATTTTCATCGATCACGACAGTGACTATATCGTTGATATTCATCGCCTTTTTGTCGGAAAAGAGAGGACTCTCGCCTCTACCAAAGAGGCTGCCTGGATTGTATATACCTGTGGCGGGTTCTTTGGGAGGCATCTGTTCGACATATTTTGGAGGCTTGAAATCGATTCTGGCTTCGGTATTGTGTGCGCTGCACCCTCCGAAAAGAAAGAGCGCACACGTTAGCGCCGCAAGCTGCGATATTCTCATTCTCTCACTCCTGACTTTTTGGTATAATTGCAGACAACGATGGACTTCTTGCAAAATCTTCAGCAAAAACCGTTCCAATCAAAAGGATATCAATGAGTAATTTAAAAACCAGACTTCAAAACGACCTTAAAACGGCTATGAAAGAGAAAGACAGCTTCAAGCGGGATGTTATCCGCTTTGTCATGAGCGCTATAAAGCAGATCGAAGTGGATGAGAGAAAAGAGTTGAGCGATGCCGATATCGAAGCGATTCTCGTCAAACAGATAAAACAGAGAAACGACGCTATAGAGCAGTTCAGGGATGGAGGTCGCGAAGATCTTGTAGAAAAGAATGAAAAGGAGCTACAGATATTGCGCAGCTATCTGCCAGAACCGATGAGCGACGAGGAGGTCAAGACCGTTCTCGAAGAGATTATCGCCCAGACCGGTGCAGAGGGTATGAAGGATATGGGCAAGGTGATGGGTGCCGCCAAAGCCAAAATAGGCAGCCGTGCCGAAGGTAGAGTGATAAACCAGATAGCGAAAGAGCTTCTCTCTTCATAAACTCTTTGCAGGTCACAGAGTATACCTGTGGCCTGTATCCGAATACCTCCTCTCTACACTTACCGCACTATCCAAACTCAAAATCGCAGAACTTGAATTTTTCCTTAAAATATGCTATACCTTAAAATCATATAAAACATAGAGCCGCACAAGGAGAATCGATGCTCAAAGATAGATACGAAGCGGGTGAGATTCTGGCGGAGAGACTGAAGCGAAGAGGACCTTTCAAAGATCCGGTCGTTTTGGCCCTTCCAAGAGGAGGTGTACCGGTAGCTGAACGCATCGCCAGTCGTATCGGCGCACCGCTCGATGTAATTATAGTACGCAAACTCGGCGCCCCTTTTAACGAAGAGTTCGCCATCGGTGCGCTGGTCGAAGGTGATCCGGAAAGAATCTTGTTAAATGAAGATGCACTCTACAGGATGGGGATAGACAAAGAGTATCTCGACAGCGTAGTAGCCAAAGAGCGAGAGGAGCTGCATCGCCGTCAGAAAATCTATAGAAACAGTGAATCACCGCCGGACAATCTTGCCGGTAAAACCGTGATTCTGGTCGATGACGGTATCGCCACAGGTTATACTATGAAAGCGGCGCTTGCAGCCATACGGGAGCAAAACCCGTCCAGAATCGTTGTAGCGGTCCCCATATCGCCAAAAGATACGATAGAAGAGATAAAACGCCTGGCCGATGAAGTTTTGGTTGTAGAGACGCCGGATCCGTTCTGGGCGGTGGGAGCCCACTACGAAAAGTTCGATCAGACAAGTGACGACGAAGTGATCAAACTGCTCAATCTCGCAAAAAACAAAAAATAGATAGATCTCTCTTCGGCTACCGCTTCAACCTCGATACTTCCGGGTCATCTCCACTCTCTTTTCGCCCGCCGGAATAGACGCAAGATTGAGACAAGCGGTATCAAGTCTGCGACAACCCTTCGCCTTTAAGCCGCTTGAGCGCTCCGGCTATGTCATCCTGACGCATGAAATGCTCTCCGACCAAAAAGGCATCCGCCCCCACTTCATGCAGATGCTTTACCTGATCATGATCGTATATTCCGCTCTCCGCAACGATGATTTTACTGTTTGGAATCATCGGAATCAGCCTCTCGCTAAGTCCCATA
>JAMONQ010000114.1 GCA_027065635.1 Campylobacterales bacterium
TCTCGAGTTCTTCGTCGAGCCATTCGGCAAGCTCTTCTACCGCACTCAACGCATCTTCGCTACCGGTCATGATCACCGTCTGGGCCGGGACTCCTATTATCGCATTCGCCCATGCCCATCCTCTATCCGGATCGGCTATCATCTGTACTTCGTCTATGACACACACATCTACTTCTACCTGGAAATTGGCCATCTCTATAGTGGAGCTAACGTGCGCAGCCTCTTCATCTATCAGTTGCTCCTCACCGGTGACCAGCGAGCTCTGTACTCCCCATTTAAGAAGTGTTTCATAACCTTCGAGAGCGAGTAGCCTCAAAGGGGCCAGATAGTATCCGGTATCGGCCTCCTTGAGCCTTTGCATGGCGCTGTAAGTCTTGCCGCTGTTGGTAGGACCTACATGAAATATCAGCTTGCGCCCCATCTCCCGGGCGAGAGGAAAGAGGTTTTTAAAATCCCTTATAGCTCTTGATAGAAGCTCTTCTCTCTGTTTTTTCAGCTTCAGCCCCTCGATCTGGCGGGCGAAGTGTCTGTTGATTCTTTTTAGCGTCTTGTATGGTATCTCCAGAATTGACTTCTGCTCTATCACTTCGATAACGGCACCGGCTATTATCGACTCGACCTCCGACTCTTCCATTTCAAGTCCTTCGGCCTCCTGCAAAAGAGCATCCTTCAATGCGACGATTTCGGCATCGAACTGCGTCTCTACCTCTCTTTGGCGTACCTCGAAATCTTCATCGATTCCAAGATCCTCATTCGCCCACACCGCCTGGTAGAGCCATCTCTTCTCTACCTCCAGAAGTAGCTTGTAGTTTACACGCCACTTGCTCTTTTGAAAGATACTCTTCTCTACATTTTTGAAGAGCCTGACACGATCTGCGGCAAACTCTATCTGTGCCACATCACACCATTTACGGAGAATTTCCGTCAAATATTCCTCCGGAATCGGAACCGATATAAAGTCGCAGTTTTCAGGTATACGCTTGAGCGCATCGACTTTTTCCTCCCTGCCGAGATATCTGTTCGGCTTGCCGGCGTTTTCGCAAAACCTCTCTATTAGCCGCACCATTTTGTTTACGGCGCTCTTTTTGCACTCTTCGATTCGTCCGGCAAGAGTCTGTTCGTTTGATTCTGCAATATAGTCTTCATCCAAAGGTTCGCAGTGAAGCTCCAGAATCTTGTGAAACTTCTCACCCTCGAGGCGGATTTCGAACGAATGAAAGAAAACGAATCTTCCGTCTTCGTCGAAGGCTCCCTCGCAAATCTCCTCGAGCCTGTTTCGCTTCTGAAGTGTCCGCATTTTTGCAAGGGCTCTGGCTATCTTTACGGGGGTGATCTTCTTCAGTTTCGCCTCTTCGAACTGCTCCCTGATCGCTACGGCCTCTGCCGGAGTATGCTCGATCTTTGCAAGAATCTCCTCTATCTTTTTAGACCTCGCTTCCGAATTTGTCGTAGTGGTCTCCGCTCCAAACGTCGTATCGAGAGATTTTAGATATTCGGTAATAAGAGCACGGTCGGCAGCGTCACCGGCCGACCACACTCGCCTGAAAGCACGAACCAGTTCGCTCTTGCTAAGATTCCGCTCTTCAAGCGAGAGGATCATCGCCATCTCTATCAGATTGTCAAGAGGAACTCTGACGATTCCCTCGTCAAAACCGTCACCTCCGAATATCTTGCGGATAGACTGATTGTACTTTATAAGTTTCTTCTTCTTTTTTGCCATTACTTTTCTTCTGTTTCACCCTGACGGGCTCCTATCCCTGAATTTGGTACATATCTACTTCGATTTGGGTCTAAAGGCCTCTATCACGCTATCGTCGGTAATCATGTATCTGCCTCCGATAAGATCTACACAGTATGGTACTGCCGGAAAGACTGCATCAAGACACTCTCTGATCGACTTGGGCTTCCCGGGCAGATTGATTATGAGACTTTTGCCGCATACTCCTGCCGTCTGTCGACTCAAAATAGCAGTCGGCACATATTTTAGACTCACCTGCCTCATAAGCTCGCCAAAGCCGGGCAGCATCTTTTCACACACAGCTTCGGTCGCCTCCGGTGTCACATCTCTTGGAGCCGGGCCCGTTCCACCGGTGGTAACTATAAGATCGCACCCCTTATCACTAAGCTCTTTTAACGCTTTTTCTATCTCTTTTTGCTCGTCCGGAACACATCTATACAAAAATTCGATCTCGTTTTGCAGATAGGCTTTTAGCGTATCCATTATGGCAACACCAGAGATATCCTCGTATATTCCGGCACTCGCTCTGTCGCTGGCCGTGACCACTCCTACTCTTATCTTATCCACTCTCTCCTCCTCGATGCAAAATATGTCCATACTGCTTGAAAAGATAGCTCTCTCCAAACTCTCTGAAAAACCCGAAAGCCGCTTCGGCATCTACTATCTTGTCCTCTTTTCCTATATAGGTCTCTATAGTCGTACCTCTTCGCAGAAGGCTTTCGAGCCTCTCTTTGGGCCAGCTGTACTCCAGAAGCTCCTCTAGATCACGAATGGACGGGGTAGCGAGATATGGCTCGAGAATATCTTTCGAGGCAGGATATGCGGCATTTGACAAAAATGTATCGATATATTTTCCGGGATCCTTTTTGAAATGAAGCAGCTGGACCTTTTTGAACGCTTTAGAAGAGTTCAAAAAGAGTGCCGGCGAAAGCAAAATCAACTTTTCAACTCTCCTTCTGGAGGCGTATGCATACTCTACAGCCTTGATCGCACCGTAGCTGAACCCAACGACCACATAACGGTTTTCGGCAAACGGAGCGATGAATTCATCAAAGAGTGCCGCTTCGCCAGCCAGTGCGAAGCCGCTAAAATATTTCATGCAAAATCTCTTTCACATCCTCTTTTGAAACGACTTCACGACGCAAAATCTCTTTTGAGAGACGAATGATCCCGCTCTCTGCTCTGGCGATAAAGCTCTCTATATCGGATCTCGCTTCAGCAAGTATCTTCTCCTCCTCGTTCACACCCCCAAAAAGTCTCTCCGTCATTCCGTAACGCTCTACCATGTCGCGCGCTATGAGCTGGGCCTCCTTGAGGTCGTGAGCGGCGTTCGTAAAGCGCTCTCCAAAGTGCAGATGCATCATGGCGTCACCGGCCAGATGGACCTTGATCAGATTGGTCATTTCGGTTTTCGAAACAATCTCCTTCTCCACACTCTGGAAGTGGTCACTCAGCAGACCTATCTTGTCGAACTCTATTCCGAGCCAGTAAGCCGTCACAGCCTTCGCCGCCTGATATGCCGCCTGGATCCTCTTTTCGTCTTCGCTATATGTCAGTACCTTTCTCTTTCCAAGAAGTACCTTGTCTTTTACGGCAAGGAAATCTTCCGTCTCTATGATACTCTTTCCGCTTTTTAACGCATATATGGCGGCTTCGTTGACCAGTGACGAGAGTGCTGCACCGCTGAAGCCTACAGTCATTTGAGAGATCTCGTCAAGATCGAGGCTGTGAGGCTTGTTCGCCAAATAAATCTTAAGGATAGACTTCCTCTCCTCTTTATTGGGCAACGAAACATACACCCTACGATCAAAACGCCCCGGTCTTAAAAGAGCATCATCGAGCATCTCGATCTTGTTGGTAGCGGCAATGACTATGACTCCGCTGCTATCCTCGAATCCGTCCATCTCGGTCAAGAGCTGATTGAGTGTCGCTTCGCGCTCGTCGTTACGCATACCGCCCCGCGCCTTGCCCACCGCATCTATCTCGTCAATGAAGACTATCGCCGGAGCGGCCGCTTTGGCTCTTTTGAAGAGCTCTCTGACACGCTTGGCGCCCATTCCGACATAGATCTGCACAAAAGAGGCTCCGCTCTGATAGAAAAACGGTACCCCCGCTTCACCGGCAACCGCCTTGGCTATCAGAGTCTTGCCGACTCCTGGCGGGCCTACAAGAAGTACTCCGCGAGGCATCCTGATACCGAAATCAAGATACTTTCCCGGGTTTTTCAGAAAGTCGATAATCTCCTCCAGCTCCTCTTTCACCTCGTTTATACCGGCTACATCCTTGAATGTAATATTGGATACGATCGGCCTTATATCGCTTGGACGCTGAAGTTCGTTGGCAAACTGTATCTGTTCACTGAGCTGCTGCTCTTTTATCTCCCTGTTCTTTCTGGCCCATCTTAGCAGGTATATGACCAAAATCGCCAGAAAACCTATAGTCAAAAGATCTGCAATGTATGGATTTGTCTCCTTGACACTCACAGGTGTGACGGTATATAGCTTTTTGAGATCGACGGCATCCTTTGGCACTCTGTAGTGAGAACCTCCGCTTTTGAAGTAGAGGTAGGCACCGTCGATCTTCGCATCCTCTATCATGGAGTTGGCGATCAGGGAGTTGGCTGTGGTGGCGTCGATTAGATGCGACCTCTCTCTCAGGAAGGCAAAAATGAGAATGGACGCTATCAACAGAGCCGATACCCCAAGTATATAACGGTTCTTTTTAGATATTTCCAACGGTTCCCCCCTCTGTAACTTCATATCGCTCCAGAAAGAGCCACTCTCCGGTAATATCGCGTCCGGACTCTATTTCAACTCTGTTGAAATATTGGTCGAGCCCGTTGTATCGATCACCCTTTTTACCCTCTATCAACACTTCGAGAGGAGAAGTGAGAGCTTTTCTGAAGGCGAAATTTTTCTCCTTTACCAAAGAGGTAAGCTCCTTGTGCCTCGCCTTGGCGACATTACCTGGTATCACAGGCTTCATTACACTGCTTGGCGTGCCGTCTCTTTGTGAGTAGGTGAATGCGTGAATATGTGTAAGAGGAAGAGATTCCACCCTTTTTATAGCCTCTTTCCATTCAGACTCCCCCTCCCCGGGATGCCCCACTATAAAATCGGTCCCTATCGCATAACCGCAGGATGCTATCTCTTCGAAAAGCTCTCTATCCTCCTTGTAACGGTTTCGCCGATTCATAAGCTCGAGCATACGGTCTGAAGTGTGCTGAAGCGCTATATGAAGATGTTTCGCCATCCACGGCTCATTCAGCAGCTCCTTGAACTCGTCGGTGATCTGAACCGGTTCGAGAGACCCTATACGAACTCTCCTGACTCCGCGAATGCCGCTTATTCTCTTGAGCAGTCTCGCGATGGAGCTCCCTTTGTCTATTCCGTAGCTTCCCACATTTGTTCCAGTGAGTATAAACTCCCCGAACCCGTTGGCGGCAAGTCTGCGAACCTGCTCGAGAATCAGATTCTCATCCAGACTTCTGGCATTGCCCCTCACATACGGGATAATACAGTAGCTGCACCTGAAATCGCACCCCTCCTGTATCTTTATGAACGCCCTCGACTTGCCTACGAACTGCTCTACAACCGTAGTGTCGATATGGTCGAGATCCCCTATCTCGTAAAAACTCTCCTCTCTCTCCAGGAAATGCTCGATCCTCTCCTTCTCGCTGTGGCCGAAAACGCCTCCGACTTTCCCGCTCTCAAGAAGCGCTTCACCTTTTGTATGGGCGCCGCATCCGGTCAAAAGGATCTTCGCTCTCTCGTTGATACGTCCTACCTGGTTGATATATCCCCTGACACCGCTGTCCGCACCGTTGGTCACGGTACATGAGTTCACGACCACGATGTCTGCCTCCTCCTCGTTTCTGGCCACTTCGTACCTGCCGAGCCTGGAGATCATTATCTGTGTATCGAACTGGTTGGTGCGGCATCCGAAGGTTTTGAAAAAAACTTTTTTCATAGCGTAACCGTACTCTCCGAAAAGTCTGGAAGCGTCGGCTTCTTTTTGGCGCGATCAAGATAGAGATGCTGTGACGGATAGGCGATGGCTATGTCATCCTCCTCTTTTATCTGGTCGAGGATCTCCGAAGATATCGTACTTCTTAGAGTCAGGGTAGCGTATGCGTTGGTCATATACCAGATACTGATACGGATACCGTTCTCCTCTATGAAGGAGTATACCCTCGGCTCTACATTGGTGTTTTTGAGACTATATTTGGAGCGTAGCTTGTTTAGCTGCTTGCGCGTAATGTCCGTATACCCCTTCGCATACTTCTTGGCGGTCTCTTTCGCTATATGCTGAGCCTTTTTGTGGTTGGAGTCGAATGTGATGGTAAAGTCTATACCGTCCCATACGGTCTTCAATGTCGCATGTGTATAGTTTGCAATCATATCCGTAAAAATATAGTTGTTTGGAATAAAGATGATACGCCCGGCTCTTCTGTTGTGTTTATAGGTCGTGAGCGTGATATCTTCGAGCATCGTGATTCTTAGAAGCGAAATGTCCAGTACGTCGCCCACATACATCTTGCCGTCTTTGTCCACACGTATACGATCACCCACGTGTATAGATCCGCCAAGCACGATAACCAGCCATCCGAGCATACTCATGAACCAGTCCTTCATCGCGATGGCTATACCGGCGGATGCGAATCCCAGTACGGTCACGAGATAGGATACGTTTTCTATATAGGCAAAAAGAAGGATTATCACCACGAAAAAGACGAATGTAAAGTTTATAATCTTGTTGGCCATATAGAAGCGTTCATTATCGGTGATAGTCCTCTTTACAAGCCATTTGAAAAGAAGCACGAAAAGAAGCATTATCAGTACGACAGCACCGATAGTACCCGCTTTTTTAGCCTGCTGCTTGATCTGTTCGGTAAGGCGCAGTCTTACCTCGTCCACCTTCTTTTTATAGACGATCAGGGCTGTCTGGTGAAGAGTGAGAGCATCCTCCGCTTCACTCACCTCCTTGAGAGTGCGGTCGAGCTCTTCACGAAGTTCTCTGCTTTTCCCCTCCACTTCAATAAGCTCTTTCAATATCGCGATCTTTCTGTTGAGAAGATCGATGAATTTTCTCAACGAGTCTATCTCGTACTCGAACCTGTTCTGCTCTTCATCGAGCTGTTTCAGGTACGAGAATGCGCTGATAATGGCTACAGGGTTCGTAACCGAAGGGATCTCTTTTACATCTTTTGGATGGATGAGAGTTTTGAAGGGATTCGCTTTGTACTCTTTCAAAAGGTCGAGCTGTTCTCGCAGCTTCACTTTTTTTGCCTCAAGCTCCCTGATAGCGGTCCTGTAGCGGCTTGGACCCTTGCGTTTGTAGGCTCTTATCTGGCGATCGATCTTCTTGATTCTATCTTCCATGTCGACATAGGCCAGATGATTGGTGTAAACCTTTTGCCATACGCTCTCCTGATCCAGCTTCTGATCGATCTGGTGCAAAGAGGCCTTGAGCTTCTCTATCTGAATGTTCAGCTGCTGCTGTGTCTGGTTCTGCTCCCCTGAGAGCTCCGTGCGGTTCGTTTCACCCTCCGCAAAAAGCAATCCGGCCAACAGAAAAAGAGCCAGAAGAGAGTTCACAATTCTCAATCGTCACTTCCTCTTTCAAACTTTTTCAATACCGAAAGCACGAGCTCCCGTTCGGGAGATTTCAGGATACGGTAGCGACCTATCGATTCCGCTACGATGAAGGTAATGGTGTTGTCATGACTCTTTTTATCGAGAAAAAACTGCTCGTAAAAGCGTTCGGCGGAGTCGATTCGATAATCGACCGGAAGATCGTAGCGAAGCAGCAGTCTCTTGATACGCTCCGCCTCATCCTCACTCAAAATCCCCATGGCGAGCGCCAGCTCGTTCGCCATGACCATTCCGATCGCCACCGCTTCTCCATGCAGGTAGCTTCCGTACCCGCTGAAGTTCTCTATGACATGGGCAAATGTGTGACCGTAGTTCAATACAGCGCGTACTCCCCTCTCCTTCTCATCCTCGTTGACCACGTCGGCTTTCAGTTCGACCGATCTTCTTATGGCCTCTTTCAGATTGTCGTCACTCTTGAGATCGTGACTCTCGAGCCACTCGAAAAAGCTCTTGTCGAACATCACTGCCATTTTGACTATCTCTGCGACTCCGGCAGCGAACTCGCGCTCCGGCAGACTCTTTAGCCAATACGTATCGATATATACCGCGCTCGGCTGATGGAAGGCACCGACCAGGTTTTTACCGAAACGGTTGTTTATGCCTGTCTTTCCGCCGACACTCGCATCTACCTGGGCAAGCAGCGTAGTGGGTATCTGGATGAAGTCTATACCTCTTTGAAATATACTTGCGGCGAACCCGGTCATATCCCCTATTACACCGCCGCCGAACGCTATCAGTGTAGAGTGCCTGTCGAGCCGGTGATCAAAGAGCCTGTCGAGGATAAACTCTATACTCTCCATACTCTTGTACTCTTCACCGTCCGGTACTACGACGATATAGAGCTCCCTGGCTTCTACCCTCTCAAGGAGCCTACGCAGGTGCAGTCCCGATACTTTCGGATTGGTTATGACGGCGGCTTTCCCGTCTATCTCGACTTTGGGAAGCTCACCTATATCGATGGTATAGCCCCTCTCCGAGCGCTGCGGTAAAGAGATGGAAATTTTCATATTTCTACAACCTGAAAAAAATTTCTTATATATTACTTAACCGCTACTTTGAAACTGCTTACTCGCCTCATTCGCGGCCGTATAACCGAATGCAGATATGCAAAAACTGTTCACTTGAAACTATCACGCACCTACTCTATATCTACCGGAATAAAGAGCTGCGGATTTGCCGAAAGTTTGAAGTAGAGTTTCTCGGCATCGGCACTGAAATAAGAGAGCAGCGGATTTTGCAAAATCTTTCTCGTAAAGGGAAGAACCTGCAAAAACTCCTTTTCATGAGATAACTCTCTGATCGGATTCTTCTTCTCCTGACGTACCTGAAGATTCTTTGAAAAGATTTGAGAGAGGTTCTCGTAATGGTTGAGGATGAAACTCTTCTTGTCGAATTCCCCGTCCGGATCGAAGTCGAGCAGCTCTATATCGAGATCCAGCTGAGAAGCCACATCGAAAACGGTTGCCGAGATAAACTCCATACTCCTCTCCTCCGACAAAACGACTACGAGCCTTTTAAGTCCGGTAAGAGGATAGCTGCTTATCTGAAGTACCGGTTTTCTAAGATCGTAGAAGATAGATCGAAACTCCCTTTGCGCAAAAAGATCCCCGCCGCAGATCAAAAGACCCACGTTGTGCTCCTGCATGTCGGTACCTATGAGATCTTCAGCCTTTTGGCTGCGATAGTCTATATAGCAGCTGACGAGCTCGTTCGTTCTCTCCATCTCCTTGATCTCTTCAAGCAGCCCGATATCGGTGGGGTTGGCGACCCTTATGATCAATTTTCTGCCCTTGAACCTTCTTAGAAGATATTTGACCTGCTCCAGGCACCCCTTTATACACTCGCTCTTCTCTTCGATCATATCGAGATAGAGATAGAGATTCTCCCCGAACGGAGCGGG
>JAMONQ010000115.1 GCA_027065635.1 Campylobacterales bacterium
GATGGTAGGACCGATGGAGGCTATCTTGAGTTCTGGATATCGTTCAAAAAAGAGTGCACACTCCAGGCCTGCGTGAATGGCGGCATAGGATGCATCCGGAAAAACTTCCCTACAGGCTTTCAACACCGTTTTGGAAAATTCGTTGATCTTCGGTTTCCATGCCGGGTACTTGCCCTCCCTTCTGCTTTCAAATCCCAAAGCCTCCCATGCTGCCGCACACTGCTCTACAAGGCGGGAAAGGTCATCTTTGGACATGGCCCTTGCCGACAGTGCGATATCTATCTTTCCTTTCTTCATGGATATACCGGCGAGATTGACGCTGCTTTGCGGAAGGTCGAGCTCCATATTCCATCCTCTCACACCGTGGGCAAACCCGAAAAGAGCCTTCGCGAGTTCCCTTCCCTCCGCCAAAAGATACATACCGGAATCTCTCGACTCCTTTATGGATAGGTTCTGGCTATCGATTCTCGGATCATGGCCTTCGGGCATCCAGACATACGCTTCGGCACGACTCGGTATCGCATTGATTCTCTCGCCGCCTTCTATGGATACGATCTGCATAGTCTCGTTTTTTACGATCTGTGAAGCGAGTTCCGTTATGGCGTTTGGAATGTTTTCGGCGATATTGACCCCCGAGTGGCCGCCCGGCGCTTTGGATTCGATCCTGTAGAACTTGCCCGATCGTTGCGGTTTGAAATACCGGGCCTCTTTGTCGAGGTATATATCCTCCCCTCCGGCACACCCTATATAGACTTTCCCCTCCTCTTCGGTATCGAGGTTCAGAAGGTAAGGCGTACGTATATCGAGCCCGAGACTGGCGGCCCCTATCAATCCGATCTCTTCGTCGTTGGTGAATAGAAAGTCACATTTCGCTCTCTTTTGCACAAGGTAGAGCATCATCGCCACTCCCATACCGTTGTCCGCACCGAGAGAACTTCCTTTGGCTCTCATCCATCCGCCCTCTACCACCGTCTCGATCCGGGGTGCAGTGCCGATACAGACCATATCGTAATGCGCCTGGAGTGTGATTTTGGCCTCCATACCGTATGCCATGAGATTTCCCGCCTCGTCTTCCTTGAGAGAGTACCCGTGATCTGAGACAAAACTCCTTATAAACTCTTTCAGCTTCGATGTTTCGCCGCTACAGTGAGGAATGCTCGTTATCTTTTCGAATATCTTTACTATTTCATCTATCAACATATACTCCTTATGGTCGATACTAATACAGACATAAAACCGTAAATTAAGCTAACTATGCATAAAGTAACAACATGAAATATATTTTATTTTCGATTTTGCTACTTTTTTTACAGGGATGCGTCTACTTCAACGAAGAGGGCATATCTACAAAACGGTATAGAGATTGTATCGAATATTACGATGCGCAGGGAAAATACCACTGCGAATGCGACCAAAACGTTATAGACTACGATCAAATACCTGAAAAACTTTTGAAAGGAAACGAATGAACCCTCTCTCACGTCTTACCATAAAAGGAAAGATGCTGCTTCTTATCGTGCTTCCCACGATAGCTCTTATATACCACACTTCCGTCGATCTCAAAGAGCACTTCGTCTTTACAGACAAGATCGAGAAAGTAAAACAGCTCGTAAAACTAAGCGAAAGTATGAGTCGCCTGGTACACGAGACACAAAAAGAGCGCGGAGCGAGCGCCGGCTATACCGGAAGCGGCGGTAAAAAGTTTGTCCAGAAACTTCCGGCTCAGCGAAAACTGACCGACCGTAGACTCGAAGAGTTCAGACAGATAGTGGCGAAGATCAACTTTTCGGAGTTTCCTGCCGACTTGAAGAGAAAAGTGGAGCTTCTTGAAGCAGATCTTGCCAGACTGCCGCAGGTAAGAGAGCAGATAGACAGGCTAAAGTTACCGCTACAA
>JAMONQ010000116.1 GCA_027065635.1 Campylobacterales bacterium
CGCTACGATGTGCAAAATGCGGCCGCCCAGGCGCTTACAAACGAAAAGGAGAGGGTGATAGAGGAGACCAGACCCGCCGAGGAGGCGATGCAGATAGATCCCGAAAGAGAGCATACGCGTCAGGAGGCCGAATCGCAGGCAAGAGATCGGGAGCGTACCGCAAAAAAGGAAGAGAAGCGGCAAACAGATAACGGAATCTCCATAGACGAGGAGGGAAACCCGCATATAGATATTCATGTTTAACCTATAATCGGATATACTTTACCGATCGGATGGACAAAGCCGCGGTGCTCCACTGTTTCGGCGTGCGGTTTGTTTTGTATGTCTTAAGATTGCAAAGGTTTTTTATGTCTCTTTTTTCTCTCATATCGGAAAACAGAACCCGGTTTGTGACCGGTGCGGTACTGATCGCCGTGGTGGTATCCATCGGTCTGATCGACAACTTTTTTCTTATCTGGCTCTTTTTGGGGGCGGTATACCTCTTCTCTTTCTATGAAGCGATGCGTCTTTTCGGTATAGACAACAACCAGATGTACGCCTATGCGGCCGCAGTCTGGCTTTTGGCGCTTATATATCCGAATCCTGACGATCTGTTTTTTCTGATCGCCGTTATTTTCGCATCACTGCTCGCATATACGCGTGATTTCGACAAGCGTCTGTTCCTGCCGTTTTTGTACCCTGTCGCCTCTTTCCTCTTTCTGTTGGCTCTCTATACAGATTTCGGAGTGAATGCGCTCTTTTGGCTGCTCGTAGTGGTGGCACTGACCGATATAGGAGCTTACTTTACCGGGAAGCTGGCGGGCAGGCGACAATTTTGCGAAACCTCTCCGAACAAAACCGTAGAGGGTGTTGCGGGAGGTGTGCTGGTAGCGACTTTTGCCGGTTTTTTCGTCGGCGGCTCTTTGGTCGATTGGCCCCAGGCGCTTTTGATATCTCTTGGTGTTTCGGTAGCTTCGGTGTTCGGCGATCTTTTCGAGAGCTATCTGAAAAGAGAGGCGGGAGTAAAGGATAGCGGAGATCTGCTTCCGGGCCACGGCGGAATGCTGGACCGCGTGGACGGCTATCTTTTCGGCGGTATCGTCATGGTGCTGCTGCTTAGAGGACTGTTGTAGGTGATACTGCTGGGTTCGACAGGCTCCATAGGGGTCAATACGCTCGAAGTGGCGCGCCGTTTCAATCTCAGGGTGGAGGCGCTTGTAGCGGGCAACAATATAGAGCTTCTAAAAAAGCAGATCGCCGAATTTAATCCCTGTTATGTCTGTGTAGCGAGCGAAAGGGCGGCAAAGGAGCTGGACCATCCCCGACTCTTCTGGGGCGAAGAGGGGATTTTGGAGGTTTTGCGCAGATCATCTTCGGCCATAGTGGTCAACGCTCTTGTCGGCTTTTTGGGACTCAGGCCCACCATAACGGCGATTGAAGAGGGGAAAACGGTTGCGCTGGCCAACAAGGAGTCCCTGGTGGCCGCCGGCGCCTTTATCGATCCGAAACATCTTAGACCGATAGACAGCGAACACTTCGCTCTTTGGTATCTGTTGAACGGCAGAGCTCCCAGGCGTATGATCATCACCGCCAGCGGAGGCGCCTTTAGGGATGCGCCCCTTGGCGATATAGCCGAGGCGAAGCTCGAAGAGGCTCTCAAGCATCCAAACTGGAGCATGGGTACCAAAATCACCATAGACAGCGCTACGATGATGAACAAGCTCTTCGAACTTCTCGAGGCGCGCTGGCTCTACGGATGTGAAAATGTTGACGCGATCATAGAGCCAAAGTCGGTTATTCATGCGCTTGTCGAGTTTATGGACGGAGCAACGACCGCACAGATGGCCTACCCCGATATGAAACTTCCGATAGCCTACGCTCTGATGCAGAATATAGAGGTGCCGGTACTCGATCCGGTGGATTTGCTGAAGGTCGGTTCGCTCGAATTTCGTGAAGTTTCAACCGACCGTTATCCCATCTGGCGGATCAAGGATGATCTGCTGGCAAACCCCGGGCGCGGGGTTGTGGTCAATGCGGCGAACGAGGTGGCGGTAGAGAAGTTCGTCGGCGGAAAGATAGCTTTTGGAGCGATCTCGAAACTGGTGCTGGAGGCGTATGAAAACTTTCTGGATATCTATCCGGAGTCTATCGATGATGTATTTGATATAGACAGGGAGGTCAGAGAGTGGTGCGAAGGGAGGATATCTTGAGAGAGCCGGGTAGGACTTTGCTGCTTCACGGCTGGGGCGGCAGCGACTATCCCCACTGGCAGGCGTGGCTTGCCGCCGAACTTGCAAAAGATTACGGCACCGTCAGTTTTCCGCTCATTCAGCATCCGCACTTTCCGCATCTTAACAGGTGGAAAAAAGAGGTGAAGGAGTTTTTGAGCGGATTTGGACCGGATACGGTGGTGTGCCACTCGCTCGCCAATACGTTGTGGTTTCATCTATGCAACGAAGGCGAGATCGAGCCTGTAAAGCGGCTGGTGCTGGTAGCGCCTCCGAGACTCGACTGCGAAATAGAGACCATAAAGAGCTTTTTCCCGGTAGATCCGCCGAAAGAGCTTTTTGCCGAGCGGGCGATACTGGTAGTCTCTACGGATGATCCGTATATGCCGATAGAGAAGGCGTGGGAACTGCAAGAGAGACTGGGGATACCTATGAAAGTGATAGAGCGCGCCGGGCATATAAACGAAGAGAGCGGTTACGGGGAGTGGCCATGGATACTCGAGTATCTGCGCAAAGGAGAGATCTGCTCCGTCGAGGATAGATCGTGATACTGAGTATCGAGAGCAGTTGCGACGACAGCTCTATAGCCGTTACCGACCGAATCACGCGAGAGCTCCTTTTTCACAGAAAGATCTCCCAGGAGATCCAGCACGCAAAATATGGCGGAGTGGTGCCGGAGCTGGCGAGCAGGTTGCACGCCGTCGATCTTCCGAAGCTGCTGGAAGAGGCGAAGCCCTATCTCGACGATATAGAAGCGATAGCGGTGACTAACGAGCCGGGTCTTTCTGTGACTCTTCTTGAAGGTGTGGCTATGGCCAAGGCTCTCAGTATCGCAAAGTCTCTTCCGATTATAGCCGTCAACCATCTCAAAGCGCATATCTACTCCCTCTTTATCGAGAAGCCGACCCGGTTTCCGATGCTTGTGCTCTTGATATCGGGCGGCCATACTATGGTGGTAGATGTGCAGGATTTTGACCGGATGCGGGTTGTGGCGACGACCATGGACGACAGCTTCGGCGAGAGCTTCGACAAGACGGCGAAGATGATGGGACTCGGTTATCCGGGAGGCCCCGTGATAGAGGAGCTGGCCAGAAAGGGGGATCCGGACAGGTTCTCGCTGCCGATTCCGCTAAAACACTCTCCGAGGATCGCCTTCAGCTACTCCGGTATCAAAAACGCGGTCAGGCTGCTCGTAAACGAGCACTCGCCGCTCGATGAGTGCACCAAAGCCGATATTGCCGCCTCGTTCCAGAAAGCGGCGATCGCACATCTACTTCAAAAGTGCAAAAAGATTTTCAAAGAGTCGAATCCGAAAGATTTCGCCATAGTAGGGGGAGCGAGCGCCAATATGGCGGTACGGGAAGCTTTCGCCGCTCTATGCGGAGAATTTGGCGCCAGACTGCATCTGGCGGATCTCGCCTACTGTTCCGACAATGCGGCGATGGTCGGACGCTATGCCGTCGATGCCTACGAAAGAGCCTTGTTCGTCGATGCCATGAGCCTCTCCGTCTCTCCAAGGTCCTCCGATTTTTGAGACAAATTATCATTTACTGAATGTTTGCGAAAGCGAAAAGATTAAATTTTTTTAATTAAGACTTTTTTTATCCCATTTTTGTACAATTACGTCAATCGCATCGAAGAGCCGGATTGAGACGGCCTTTGAGATGCGGAATCAAACATAAAAGGAAAACCTAATGGCAACTACAAAGCTTAAAGGTAATGAAGTAAAACTGGCCGGAAACGAAGTCAATGTCGGAGACAAAGCTCCGGAAGTCACAGTTGTAAACTCTGACGGTCTTGCAGACAAAAAAGTGGGCGGCGCACAGGATAAGGTACAGCTTCTTGTCGTTGTTCCTTCACTCGATACTCCGGTATGTGCTGCGGAGACTCGCAAGTTCAATGAAAAAGCTGCGGAGATCGAAGGAGTAGACACTACGGTTATCTCTATGGACCTTCCTTTCGCCGCCGGCAGATTCTGCTCCGCGGAAGGTATCGAAAACCTGACTGTAGCATCCGACTTCAGAAACAAGGATTTCGCGAACGCTTACGGCGTACTTATCGCAGAGGGTCCTCTTGCAGGCGTTACTTGCCGTGCAATATTCGTCGTAGACAAAGACGGAACAATCAGCTACAAGCAGATCGTTCCGGAAATCACTGAAGAGCCCGAATATGAAGAGGCACTCGAAGCTGCCAAGGCCGCTGCTGCAAAGTAGTGCCGATCGCTGCTACGCTTGGGGGAGTGTAAGTTAGCTACTTTCAAAGGGGAGGGCTTCGGCCCTCCCTTTTTTTATGCCCGAAAAAATCTTAAACAGATGCCTTCTTTTCGTTATCTTCCGGATCGAGATACTCTTTGTCCGGCAGCATGAAAGCCACCGCTACAAGCAAAATACCGTATACCAGCACTATGAGCGATTCGTAGCCTTCAAAAGTGTTCGCAAGAGTGATCTTGCCGTAGTCAGGACCCATCAGCGGCTTTATCCAAGGGTATGCGACCGTAAAGAAGAGTCCGCCGAAAATTCCGCCGATAGCCCCAACCAGAACGTCGATGCGCCCTTCGGCGATCGAGACAGGTCCTGTACCGGGACACTTTCCGAATATAGCCATGGCGATTCCAAAAAGTATGGCGCCCGTTACCAGGCCGCCCAGCATGACAGGCTTGATATGATAGTGTGCATACCCCGCCTCTATCATGAAGTAGAGGCCGATACTCGCCAGACCGATCGCAAAAAAGAGCATCTTCGGTACAGTCATATCCTCCAGCATCGCAAATCCGGCTATCTTTTCGAACTTGTCGACTCTCGCCCACTGGATAATGGCGCCGAAAAGAAATCCTATAAAGAGAATGGTGGCCAAAGAGCCGTGCCCCTCACCGGCAGCTGTTTCGAACATGTGATAGATTCTCTCCGGCATATTCAATCTCCTTTCCTGTTGTAAAAGAGCCTTCCGGTGATTATCAGTGTAGCCATTGTGACACCGCCGAAAATCAAGCCGCTGACGGCGATCTGACTGGCCCCCGAGAGAAAGTGGCCGCTTGTGCAGCCGCCGGCGAGCCGCGCCCCTACGATCATGACAAAACCGGCTATGAAACTCCACAGAAGTCTTGAGATGGCCGAACTGTTCTTCCTCTCCTTCCAAAGAGAAGGCAGTATGCTGAATCTGAATGTTTTCGTAACGAAAAGGGACATGAAGAGGGCACCGAAAAAGGCTCCGAGCAGCATGACTCCCTCCCAGGCTCCCGCCCTCTCTATCTCTGCCGCGTATTCGTATTTTTGCGGATCGAGATCGAACAGAAGTGCCGCGAAGTATGGAACATAGGTAGAGGCTCCTATCGGTCTGTCGGCTCCGACTATGGAGAATGCAAAGAGAATGAGAAGAGCCATAAGTATCCCGCCTGCGAGCCATGAAATCTTTTTTGGCATATATAACTCCTTGAAAAATTTTTCGGAATTATATATGAAATAAGCAATAATTATGAAATTAACTGTTTTGATAGAGTTGATGAATGTATCTGATCCGTATTTTGAAGTTTTTTATAGAGTAGGGGGTTTGAGGGAGCGACAAAAGAGGGGCTTCACTCACTCTTTTTCAAAATCTTCGGGAGTTCGACTCTGGACAGGTCTATGATCTTGCCAATCTCTTGTGCGCTTACTCTGCCGCTTCTGACAAGGCCCTTCTTGATCCCGCCAAGAATCAGAAGCAGCAGCCTCGATACCGGAATTTCGCGTTTTTTGGCCAGATCTACAATATCGTCGAGATCCTCTTTGAGATAGCGAAGAATCTCCATGTTTATTCCAAGCGACTCTTTCGCTATCTTTTCTATCTGCGAGGCTATCTTTTCGCTTATGTCAAGGTGCTCGTCAGCCAACGTCGCGCCTCCTCTTTGTCGCGGAAAAATTTCGCCTTGCCGGAGATCAGCCAGCCGACCATCTTCGTAAAGAGCTCTTCCCATTTTTTATCCCCGACGACCGCCATTTTCTCTATATCCTCTCTTATTTCGAGTCCGAATTTGAAGTCGTCCCACGCCGCTTCGAGGCTCCACCCCTCGAAATCTTTCATATCGATCAGTATTTTGAGACGATTTGGCGGAAGATCTTTTATGGCGCTCTCTATGAAGGGAACGAATGTTTCATAATCTTCGTGTGTGAGCTTTCCTCTCAGGGTAAACTCCACATAGACCTCCTCTTCCTCTCTGAAGAGTTCTATGAATATTCCGCTTGTTCTGATGTGCATGATGGCCTCCTTCGATGCCTTGTGTGTGGTCAGCCTAACCGTTTTCCAGAGCGATATACGTATGTAGATTCTATCACTCTTCAGGTAGATTATGCAAATACAGCGTCGACGATCCTGATCTCCGTCTCGAGCTTGACTCCAAACATTTCCAGCACCCTTTTTTTTGCCTCTTCGATAAGAGTGACGCCATCTTCGAAGGTTCCGCCGCCGAGATTGACAAGGAAGTTGGCATGTTTATGGCTCCATGCCATATTGCCTCTGCGCATACCCTTCAGGCCGCACGCCTCCATCAGTCGGCCCGCAAAGTCGCCTGGCGGGTTTTTGAATGCACTCCCCGCGCTCGGCTCTTTCGGCTGGTTTTTTCTAAGCTCCAGCAGTTCGGCCGCAAGCCGGCCGTCGAAGCCTCTTTCGATCGTAAAAGTCGCTTCGTACGCTATACCCGGCAAGTCGGCGAAGCGGTAGCCGTGCGGTATCGCGGATTTGGAAAAAGTGCCGTTTTCGGTAGAGATTTCAAGAAGGGTATCGTAGGTTTCATGCTCTTTGACCCCCGCGTTCATCGCCAGCATTCCTCCGAGCGTTCCGGGAAGTTTGGCCACAAACTCGAAGCCGCCTATATCATGCCTTTTGCAAAAAGAGAGTATCTTTCCGGTAGGTGTAGCGGCGCCTATCGTCAGCCTGTCGGAATCGAGTTTTATATAGTCGAAGTCCCTGCCGAGCATCATCAGGGGAGGAGGTGTAGGGGATATGAGAAGATTGTTTGCGCTTCCTACGAGGTAGTGGTTTTCAAGCGGCCTATCTCCCAGCTCCAGTACCGCCACGTCGACAACGGGACCTATTTTTATACTCGAAAACTTCGAGAAGTCTATCCGGCGCCTTCTCAAAAGGCGAAATCCTTGATCATTTCAAAAAGTCGCACCGTAAAGTCAATCATCGTATTCATCATCCAGGGCATGGTGATGATCATGACTACCGCGACGACTATGATCTTGGGTATGAAGCTGAGAGTCATTTCGTTGATCTGTGTTGTCGCCTGGAAGATGCTGATGGCAAGACCTGCGATCAGGCCGGCAAGCAGCATCGGCAGCGACAGAATCAGGGCGACTTTCAGTGTTTCGACACCCAGGGCGATGAATTGAGCCTCCATCTATCCGTGCCTCCGGCACATACGGAGCAAGGGCAGAGCCCTCGCTCCTACGTTAACACTGGGTTCTCCTCGGCGGAGGGCCCGCCACGCCGGCGTGGCTTCGAGCCTCCGGCACATTGAAGTAAAAGGTGAAAAGTGAAAAGTAAAAAGTATCGGATGACCGCTGCTGCGGGCTCTCTTTTTATCGATAAAAGGGAGCGAAGCGACCTTTCCGAAACTTTTAACTTTTAACTTTTCGCTATTAACTTTCATGAACCCCTCGCCTCCAGGTATTCGCGGGGAATCAGGAAGTCCTCCGCTCTTATCGGGCACTCGTAGAAGCCGTGTTCGTAGCCGATCATAAAGAGCCTGTCGAGCGCTTCTATCTGTGTCTCGTCCATCGTGACGGACTTTTCGTTCGCATACAGATCGAGATACTTTTGCAGTGTCGGCGCATCGATTCTGACAAGATCGCGCTCCAGCAGCATTCTCGCCAGAGTCTGCCGGTGCGTATCGGCTACCCTTACCGCCTTTACCAGCGCCTCTTCGACGGCAATGGCGCGCGTCAGAGGAATAGAGCGGCGCAGCGCCATACCTCCGAGCGGAAGCGGCAGGTCATCTTTTGCCAGATCCTGCCATATATCCCAGATTTCGCGTTCGACTTCGAGGCTATCGTCGAAATCGAGGATACTCTCGTGAATGAGCACGCCGGCATCTACCTCTGCGGAGAGTACGGCTTTTTCTATATCGAGAAAGTTTTTGTATACGATACGCGCCTGCGGATACGCGATACGAAAGAGCATGGCGTTTGTAGTGTGGCGGCCGCTAAGCGCGACCTTGAAGTTGCGGCGCAGTCTCTTTCCTTTCGGTTTTATGAGTTTCGGGCCGTATCCTTCGCCGAAACTGACCGCCGTACGAAGCAGGGCGTAGTCGTTTCGGATTTTCGGATAGAGGGCGAAACTTATGGCGCTTACGTCATACTCCCCCTTCAGTGCCGCTTCGTTTAGAGTCTCTATGTCGAGTGCGATATTGTCGAAAGGTACCGGAGTCGATATCCAGCCGAACTTGACGGCGTAGTACATGAATATATCGTCCGCATCGGGCGAGTGGGCCACTGTTATCGGGTTCGGTGTAATGCTTTTTTGCTGCTTTGTGCTCACTGCCATGGTGCTCGCTTTGCTTTTTGGTTGATTTTATCGAAATAGTGATAAAATATCTCTAATTTTCATTTTTCATACGAGGTGGCTATGGATATCGATCCAAACAAACAAAAAGCGCTGGATGTCGCTATAAAGCAGATCGACAAGGCGTTCGGCAAGGGGGCCCTGGTCCGACTGGGCGACAGGGAGATAGAGCCTATCGAGGCGATAAGCACCGGTTCCTTGGGGCTCGACATGGCTTTGGGTATCGGCGGTGTGCCGAGGGGACGGATCATAGAGATATACGGTCCGGAGAGTTCTGGTAAGACGACGCTTGCGCTGCAGATCATCGCGGAGGCCCAAAAGAGCGGCAGCATATGCGCCTTTATCGATGCGGAGCATGCACTCGATGTCAGATATGCCAAGAATCTCGGCGTCGATGTGG